>JAFRVM010000087.1 GCA_017438505.1 Clostridia bacterium
AGGTTCAGCCATTCGGTATATGTATGGTCGCCTATCATAATATCGGTTTTTGTCTGCTCATTTGCGGGAGTAACGTGACCGTTGCGGTGAAGCAGACACTTAACCTCGCAGCCCGAGCCGAGAAAAGCCTCGCGCATAAGGTCAAACTGCTTGGGGTGTACTGTTTCGTCCGAAAGGCCCTGAACAATAAGGGCGGAGGCTTTAAATCCTTTGCGGTTTGAATATTCTCTCTCCTGCCAGAAGGAACCGAAATCGCCCTCAAGCGCAACCTGCTCATCCCTTACGGCGGCGAGATAATTTTCATATCTTTTAAGCTTATCGGGGTCGGGATCTACAAAATATCCGCTTGCGCACATTGCGGCAAGGTCGGCAATAAAATCATATTCCGAAAGCAGACCGTTGGGAGCGCCCTGGCTGTTTGCATATTCATACCAGCTTGCGGGGCCGGCTACCGGTACAACGGTTTCAAGCCCCTTTATACCGGTTGAAGCCAACTCAAAGGCCAGAGCACCGGCATAGGAACGGCCTGTCATACCGACTTTGCCGCTGCACCAGTCGGCCTTGATTTTAATATTGCTCGTCAAATCGGTAAATGCGTTGCGATCGCCTGTCAGCCACTCGATCACGCATTTAAAGGCCTCTGTCTCCTGCACGCTTGTGCAGCATTCGATGCCCTCCGAGCCCCATGTGCCGAGGCCAGCGCACTCGACAACGGCAAAACCTCTTACAAGATAGTAGTCGTATGCCGTTAGATTCTGCATATACTGCTGATAAAACGGGTCGGTCTCAATATTGTAGTACCAATCCTTGGGGTCGGCTGTTTTTGCATGCTCAAGCGAGGTTGTCTCTTTTGAAACCTTGCGCTTTTCGGGCTTGGAATTTAATGTGCTTACATCAAAATCGGAAGCGCCGACGTCGGGAAGGTTGGGACTGAGCCCGTACATTCCGGCAATATATGGTCTTGCCTCATATATGGCGGGAACGGACATTTTTCCTTCCGCCGCGGGACGGGGTACCTGAACAAGCGCTTTTACAAGGTCGGGCTTGCCGTCGGCGTCTGTGTCGTAATCGGTCTCAACGTACACAACAAAGCGCAGAATATCACTGCCCTCGTTGGTGTATACCTCACTTTGAGCATCGGTGTACTTTAAAATCGGTTGTGCCATGCCGTTTTCAATGGTAAAGCCCTTGGTAAGATCCTTTGAACAGCCGCTAAAAAGGCTGAACACAAGAGCGCAAACCATAAAAATCAAAATTAATCTTTTCATTTTTGCTCCTTTCAATATGTAAAAATATTTAAACAAAAATCTATCCGATTTGATGCTTACAAAGCTTTTTTGCCGGTTTGTAATTAAAAAGTATCAACCAGACGGTTCAAGGTATCTGCATAATCGTTATCAATCAACGTGACCCGCTCCCCTGCCTGTTCAAAGCCACTGATAACGCGCCGATTATCCTTTTTTATGATGTCGGGTTTGCAGTCGCTGTCGTCAAGTCTGTTTTCAATAACGCTGCCCTGGGGTTTTACATCGTCAAAATGCTCCCAAATATACCGGTCGGTCATGGCAAGACATATAAAGCGTATTGACGATAGATAACGTTCATCAAAGTCCTTTCGCCAGTCAAACGGAACATAACAGCCTTCAACCATCAGATTTTGCTTATTCTCAATCGCGGTTTTGATAATTTCCCGCACAATCGGCCAGAGATAACCGGTCAAAGCATCGTCATCTTCCGGAGTAAGAGATGTATTGCCGCTGCGGATAAGTCCCATTTTGATATGGTCGATTGAAAGATACGGGTATTTGTATTTTTCAAGCAGGCGCTGTGCAAGGAGCGTTTTCCCTGTGTGGGAAGCTCCGGTAATAAGTATTATCATTTATTCACTTCCGTCATCTAAGATTATAAATCTTTCAAAAGAAGCGTGTAACCCTTCTCATCAGACACCGGCGACAAATTTTCATTCCTTGCGCAGGGGTCGGAAAAGCAATCTTTGATTTTTGTATCAAAGCCCATGCGGCGATAGAATTTCTCGTTGCGCTCGTCGCTGACCCCTATCGTTGCGCGGCGGAAACCTTTTTCTTTCAAATCGGCAAGCGCCGTTTCCATCAATTTGCTTCCGAATCCAAGGCCTCTGTATTCTTTTTTGACCCTGAAGGCACACAGATAAGCGGTCATTTTGCCGTCCGCAAAGTATTTGTCTTCTTTTATATCAAGAAAAACATACAGCTCGCCTATAAGCGTTTCGTCATTATCAATTGTCCAAAAAACAGCGTTGCCCGAGCAAATATTACTGTAAAAGAATTTTGCGGTAGGCGATGAATTTTTTTCATCTTTATACCCCCACAGTTTCAGCATTTCTTCTGCAGTCGCTTTTCTTATCAGCATTGTTCCTCCTGATTTTCGTCGTCATCTTCCTCATCCGACGGCGAGAACAGTTCCTCTACTATTTCCTCCGCCTTCGGAAGATGCTTGTAAAAGACGTAAAAACGGACTCTTTCGAGCATTGAGCCTATTGTCAGCGACACGCCCGCTCCGAGCACATTTTTCTGCACAAAAGGGATATCATTCTGCGCGAGGACGTCGGCAAGCATCCCGCTCCAGAGCGCTTCCTGCTCTGTCAAAAAGCACATGTCATCCGGCTGCACGCTTCGTGCGCTTTTTCTGCCGCATACCGGGCATCGGTTTTCCTCAAAGGCAAGACAGCAAATATCACAGTAATTGGGCATGAGTTATCGCTCCTTTCGGTTTTCTACTTTCCTGAAAATGTTTCAATGCTGCGGCAATATGTTTTATCCAAACCGGCGTTCGATTTTAATATTACCACAAAATCGGAAATAGCGTTCGGACTAATTGAACCGTCTTCAAGATATGCGCCGGGCTCCTCTCCCCAGTCAATAAGAAAAACGGATACTACGTAAAATCCCTTTGGCAAATCAAATATAATGCCCTCTTCTTTTCTTACGTCGGCGGCGATATTGTCTATTCCCGAAACTACCGCCCTTCCGTTTGAGTAAAAAAGGTATTTTCCCGACTGTGCACAGACATATTTTTGCTCCCGGTCAGACAGTGCGCCGTCAATCTTGACCGTAAACTGACGGCAGCCGTCTTCATGGGTATAAACAGGGACAAAAGCTTTTTGGGCAATCTGCTTTTCAATATCCTCGTCTTCGCAAAAAAGCGGCTCCCATTTATCGTAGTCAACAATCATTTTATAGGATTCATAATCCCACAGCCCCCACATTCCGCTTCCGGTTGCAAGGCACTGCGTGTAATCATTTAACATAGCATTCCCTCCGTATTCAAATCAGTAAAAGCACATATTTTTAATTAATATGTTTATTATATCACGACGCAAAACAAAAGTACAGAATAAGGCAATTATTTATGTTTTTTCTGACCTGTTTTTTTGTTTACAAAAAATTAACATTTAACCGGTTAAAAACCCTGTTTAAACTATGCAAAAAATAGTATAATGAATTTAACAAAGCAGGTTTTATGTTAGATTTTAACAAATACTAAATCTGCGGAAAGGAATAATTAATTATTATGAAAACCAAGAAAAAAGGCGGTCTATTTGCCGGAGTACTTATGGGAATTGTCATGGTTATTGCCGGTACCATCCTGCTCTGGTGGAATGAAGGCAACAACGTCCGCAACATCAAGACTACAAACGAGGTTGAAAAGAATGTTGTCGAAATTGCCATTGATGCCAATCCGGCAGAGTATAACGGCAAGCTTATAGCAACAGGCGGCAGCTTTACCGTTGAGGACGAAGCTCTCACAGACGACACCTTCGGCGTAAGCGTTCATTCCGCTGCTCTTGTACGTGTTGTAGAGGTTTACCAGTGGGAAGAAACCGAGGTTTCCGATGACGACGGCACCAGCTACAACTATGAAAAAGGCTGGCACGAAGGTCTTATCGACTCTTCAAGCTTCCATGAAAACGGTCACAACAACCCCTCGTCGGTTGACTTCAACAGTGATTCTAAATTTGCCGAGAAGGTAACATTGGGCAACTTTAAGCTCAGCAGCGCACAGATTGAGCAGATGGAAGCAAATAAAAACCTCGGTGCTTCCGAGGCAAAAACTATTCCCGAGGGTTATAAAGCCTCCGGAGATTATGTAACCAACTCCGCAAACCTCAGCAGTCCCCAGATTGGCGACGTAAGAATCACCTGGAAGTACAATGACTGGAAAGAGGTCAGCATTATCGCAAAGGTTTCCGGTGATTCCTTTGTTGCTTACACTTCCGAAGTCGGCAAGGATGTCAACTATGTTACCGACGGTGTAAAGACAGCTGCTCAGATGATCGAGGCTATGCGCAATGCCGACAAGATGATCAAATGGCTTCTCAGACTTTTCGGTTTCCTTCTGATATTTATGGGATATATGTCCTTTATCAGCCCGCTTACAAAGCTGTTTGGTTACATTCCTATTTTGGGAAGCGTTGTCAACTTTGCGTTTGCCCTTTCGGTATTCCTGCTTTCGGTTGTACATTCGCTTATTGTAATTATAATTGCGTGGTTCAGGTATCGCCCGATGTTATGCCTGATTTTGGGCGGAGTCGTGGTTGTTTCAGTAATTATTATTATATTAAACAAGAAAAAAAGTCCCGCACCAGCTAAACAGGCGGCATAACAGTGTCTTCCGCAAATAAAAAAATTAAAGCCAAACCGTTAATGCCCTATGGCGTTTTTTAGTGTATTAG
>JAFRVM010000088.1 GCA_017438505.1 Clostridia bacterium
ATGTCTTTTGCCGTACCTCCGCAGGAGATCACTTTGGAGACGGTGCTTTTTGACTTTGAGGACGGTCAGCTCGGCGGATGGACGCCCAATCCTTACGGCGGAACGCCCGAGGGAACAACAATAGAAGTTGCAAACCTCGGTGAAAACAATAAGGCGATGTCTATCGGCTGCAGCTTTGAGGATTTGCAGGCAAGAACCTACTGGCAGGCGGTCAGCTTTTTCTGCAACGGAACCTTCGATCTTGAAGGCTGTCAGGCGCTTGCCTTTGACGTAACGCTTGATATGTCAAAATTTGAGGGCTACGGCTATATACGTGCTATCGGCGGTGCGGTTGAAAACGGCAGTTTTTCGATGTTCGGCGAGCATTTAATTACCAAAACCGATATTGATCTTGCCGAAGATGAACTGATAACGGTAAGATGCTATTCCTATCTTAACAAGGAGATGCACACCGCAAGTCAGCTTTTGTTCTATATTGTAGGCAGCGCGATTGATTACGACGGGCCTTTATATGTCGATAACATCAGGCTTGTTACCGGCACGCAGCCTATCCCGGACGCTTCGCCGGTTACATTGAACAGAACAACTCCGGTTGGGCGCTACGGTGCGCTGCAGGTTATAGGCACTAATCTCTGCGACCAAAACGGTAATCCTGTGCAGCTTCGGGGCATGAGCTGTCCGGCTAACTTTTCTGACGGCAGATTTATGAACAGAGCTGTCTTCCAGGCGCTTGCATACGACTGGAAATGCGATGTCGTGCGAATTGCCATTCCCGAAGGCAGCGGCAAGGATGATGCCTACACCGGCAGTGCGGCCGACAAACAACTTCTATTTAACTGGATTGATTATGCCATAGAAACCGGAATGTATGTGCTTGTGGACTGGCACGTTCTTGAATACGGCGACCCGCTTGACGAGCATAACAGCGGAGCAGACGCCTTCTTTGACGAGGTATCCGAGCGATACGCCGGCGTTCCAAACATTATTTACGAAATTTGCAACGAGCCCAACGGCGCTAGTGTGACGTGGACTAACAATATCAAGCCCTACGCCGAGAGGATTATTCCTATTATCCGTGCAAATTCACCCGACAGTGTTGTTGTAGTAGGTACAGGCTCATGGTCGCAGCAGGTATACGAAGCGTCGCTCGACCCGCTTACTTTTGACAACGTAATGTACACCGTTCATTTTTATGTAAAGACCCACAAGCAGAGCTACCGTGACAATGTTGCTGCCGCTTTGCAGAACGGCGTTGCCGTTTTCGCTACCGAATGGGGCATGACCGCCCACACGGGTGCAAACGGGGTGGATGTTGAGGAGACCGAAACATGGCTTGCTTTCCTCGACCAAAATAACATTAGCTGGACAAACTGGTATCTTGGAATCGGCAGTGCCGAGAGCGCGGTGCTCAGCTCGCTTATTCCCGACGGCACTCAGTACGGTATCAAAGTTTTCAAACGAGCGTCCACCCTTCCTTTGGAAACCTCCGATGAAGGCTACCGCTACTGGAAAGAGGACGACCTTACTTTCTGCGGAAAATACATAAGAAATCTTATCTTATCTCACGCTCCCGAGGAAATTTTACCGCTTGAAATAACAGATATTAAGGTCGAAAACGGGCTTGTCCCCGCAACAGTTATCGGCGGAACGGGTCAGATAAAATATTCCTTCTATGTTCTGGGCGGCGGAAAAGTCTGGGCAAAAACTGCTTATACTTTTGATAATACCTTTGACATAAGCTCACTTGAGAGCGGAAGCTACCGCCTGCGTGTTTACGCCCAGGATCAGGCGGGGGAAAGGGTAGTAAACGAGATAACTCTGGAAGTATAATTTTGAAGAAAAACTTATCGTAAATTGTTGCATTAGCTGATATTCCGTTGTATAATCGTAAGTAACAAACATATAAGGAGAGTTTTTATGGCAGAGAAAAAAATAATTAAAGTCGACGGTACTCCCGCCGAAAAGAAAAAAATTCAGAGACCCGACGGCTCCGCGGTTACAATCAAACCCGCCGTTTCAAACAAGGATAAGAGCGACGCCACCAAATACCGCGTATGCGCTGCTGTTCTGTGGCTTGCCGCTATTGCCTTTGAGGTTCTCGCAGTGCTTATTTACTGCGGAAAGGTTACATTTACCTTTATGCCCACTATGGCGCAGATAATCGCCGCGCTTGTGCTTGATCTTATCTGCGTTTCCGCTGGCTCGCTTCTCTGGAAAAAGGCCAACCGCATTGACCCCGCTTCCGAAAAGAATCCTGTAAAATTCTGGCTTTGGAATAATATGGGTCTTATTGTTACCGCATTTGCCTTCGTTCCTTTTGTTGTTATTGCGCTTTCAGATAAAAACGCAGACAAACAGACAAAGACCGTAGCCGTTGTTGTTGCAATTATTGCACTTCTTATCGGCAGTCTCTTTGGAATTGACTGGAATCCTGTTTCCATCGAGGAAAAGGAAGCAGCCATGGAAACTCTTGACGGTTATGTTGTTTACTGGTCTCCCTACGGCACTGTTTATCATCTCGATCCCGACTGCGGCCACCTTAACCATACCGATACACTTACCGAAGGCTCGGTCGAGCAGGCTATCGAAGCAAACAGAACACGTCTTTGCAAGACATGCTCAAACAAATTTAACATTGAAATCGTAGTTGACGAAACCACAACAAGAAGCATAGATGAAAACGGTCTTAGAATTCTTGATGATGAAGCAGTGGATCAGGCTCCTGTCGAAAGCCTCAACATTGTTGACGCGGCTTAAATTCAAATAAAAACAAAAATCGGTATTCCATATCCGGAATACCGATTTATTTATGTGTTTTATCAGCCGAAAAACTCTTTTACAAACCAGATATCCTTTTGAGCTATCTCAAATGATTTTCCGCTGAGGTATTCAAGCAGACCTGCGCCCTGCGAAAAATCAAATGTCAGCTTATATGAGCAAAGCGCCTGTTTATTCATACCCGTACCTTTATTGAGAGCGTTTGTGCCGTATTTGCCGTCACCGAGCAGCGGATGACCGATAGATGCAAGATGTGCGCGGATTTGATGTGTTCTGCCCGTAAAAAGCTCGATGTTTAATAGGCTCAGA
The DNA here is from genome assembly GCA_017438505.1 of Clostridia bacterium. GTDB lineage: Bacteria > Bacillota > Clostridia > Oscillospirales > Acutalibacteraceae > RGIG2835. The sequence goes on from JAFRVM010000088.1 coordinate 3,088, forward strand.
TTATCCTTTTCTTTTAAAACCTTATAGCCGGTTACAATGCTTTTTGCGCCGGGACAGGGCTTTTTTAGCACCTTTACTGTGTTCTTGTCCTCGTCCTTGATAAGATAATCCTTTAAAACCGCGCTCTTTTGCTCAAAAATGCCGTGAGCGATGCATATATAATGCTTTTTAAGCTCACGCAGGCGCATTTTTTCGTTGAGTATGCGCAGAGCCTCGGCGTTTTTCGCTGCAATTACGATGCCGAAAGTGTTGCGGTCGATGCGATTGACAAGGGCGGGGCAGAAGGAGTTTTCGTTTTCGGGCAGATACTCGCCCTTTTCATAAAGATAGCGCAAAATGCGGGCAATTAGGGTATCTGTCTGATAGCTTTCATCCTGATGAACCACAAGTCCGACCTTTTTGTTTACAAGCAGGATGTTGTCATCCTCATAAACGATATCAAGCTTTGACGACGCCTTCATAAAGTCGTAGGTGTTTTTTTTGCCGTCGGGCTCAAAAAACTCGTCTTTAAGATAAACATCCACAACATCGCCGACACTTAGCCTGTCATTTGCCTGACAGCGCTTGCGGTTGACCTTGATATTCTTTGTTCTTACCGCTTTATACAGCATAGACGCCGGCAGCAGGGGACAAGCCTTTAATAAGAACTTGTCCAGCCGCTGACCCGCGTCATTCTTTTCAATGGTAAAGCTTTTCATTTACCTTATTATTCGCCTTCGTTTTCCCAGTTGTGCCATACGTTCTGAACATCCTCGTTTTCCTCGAGAATGTCAAGAAGCTTCTGCATTTTGATTACCGATTCCTCATCGCCTATTGCTGTATAGGTGTCGGGAACCTGCTCGATTTCGGCGGATTCAAACTTGTAACCCTTAGCGGTAAGGTCGTTATATACTCCCCAGAAATCGTCGGGCTCGGTGTAGATCTCAAAGATATCGCCGTCGGCTACAAAGTCAATAGCTCCGGCTTCAAGAGAATCTTCCATAACCTTATCCTCGTCCTGATCCTCGCTGTCCATAACGAGAACGCCCTTTTTGTTGAACATAAAGGATACACAGCCCTGAGCGCCCATGTTTCCGCCGAACTTGTCAAAGTAGTGGCGAACGTCGCCGGCAGTACGGTTGCGATTGTCGGTAAGAGCTTCAACAATTACGGCAACGCCGCAGGGACCGTAGCCTTCGTATGTAACGGCTTCGTAGTGGCTTGTGCTGCCCTCGCCGATAGCCTTTTTGATGATTCTTTCAATGTTGTCGTTAGGTACGTTATTTGCCTTTGCTTTTGCGATAACTTCCTTAAGGCGGGAGTTGGAAGCGGGATCGCCGCTGCCGCCTTCCTTAACGGCGATGGCAATCTCACGGCCTATTTTGGTAAATACACGTCCTTTTTGGGCGTCGGTTTTTTCCTTTTTCTTCTTGATATTATTACATTTGGAATGTCCCGACATAAAATATTCCTCCAAGTTATAAAATGCTCATATAATTATACCAATCACAGTGTAAAAGGTCAATATATTTTTAAAATGAAGCTCGAATTATTAAACTATTCCAAGCGTGTTGGGGTGTATGGCTGAAGCAATTAAATCGGTGACGATTATTGCCAGAAGAATAAAAAAGATAATGTTGCGTGTTTTTTTGTTCATTTTTGAATATGCGCGAAATATTTTCGGCTGCACCAAATATACAAACAGAAGCGAAAGCACGCCGAACAGCAGTACCGATTGCAGGCAGACAAAACCGTTGCCGTCAAAGTTCATAAACATGCCGCGATAGTCCCACCAGCGCTTATTAAAGAGCTTTAAAAGGGTGTAGCCGGTGATTAATTCAACAATGCCCGTAAGAATGACCGAGCCGATAAAAATAAGCGGAGGATATTTGCGCAGTCTTGAGAAAAGCAGATAAACAAATACGGCTCCAAAGCCGTAAACCGGCAAATAAGGACCCCACAGCATTCCGCGATAGGTAAGAGAACCCTCATCAATAAGAAAATAGATTTCCTCATAAATAAAGCCGACAAACGCTCCTATCATAAACATAAGAAAGAGCAGTTGGATTTTTTCATACGCAGAGTAATTCTTCATACTGAAATCGGTGATTTTATTTTTGTTTTTCTCTTTCAATTCGATAACCTCCTTTTTTTATTTCATTTTAACATAATAATTGTTTTTGGCGCAACAAAAACCGACAAAATATGATTAATTTTATTAAAAAAACAGTTGCAAATAAAAAGAATAAAAAAATACAAAAAAATGCTTGCATTTTAATTGTGGGTTTGATATAATAATCGAGTACCTTGCGTGGAGAGATGTCCGAGCTGGCCGAAGGAGCACGATTGGAAATCGTGTGTGTGGCTATAACCGCACCAAGGGTTCGAATCCCTTTCTCTCCGCCACTTTTTGCGCCAGTAGCTCAGCTGGATAGAGTGTTTGGCTACGAACCAAAAGGTCGGGGGTTCGAGTCCCTCCTGGCGCGCCAAAGCGAAAATCCTGTCGACGACAGTCGGCGGGATTTTTTGCTTTGTATTATTCATGTAAATAATTTATTTGAGAGGATGACGATAATGAACTATAAGGTAATAGACAGAGAAACATACTATAGAAAAGATGTTTTTCGTCATTTTTCCAAGGATTGTAAATGCTCGATCTCCATGACTGCGAGAATAGATGTAACAGATCTCGCCGCATACTCCGGGATAACGGAGACAAAGTTTTATCTCAATTTTCTGTATATTCTCTCAAAGGTGCTTAATTCGCGCGACGATTATAAAATGGATTATCTGTATAACACGGACGAGCTCATCTGTTATGACGTTATTAACCCCTGTCATTACGTCTTTCACGAGGATACCGAAACCTGTACGACGGTACACTCCGTATACTGCGAGGATTATAAAACCTTTTATCAAAATGCCCTGTGCGATTTGGAAAACGCAAAGAAAAACCTCGAGTATGAATTTGACAGCGAAAAATATCCCAACTGGTTTGACGCTTCATACATTTCGTGGCTCTCTTACGATTCGCTAAACCTTGAACTGCCGGACGGCTATTTATATTTCCCGCCTATAATTAACTGGGGCAGATACCGTGAGGAAAACGGAAGGCTTTTAATGCCTGTGACTGTTCGATTAAATCATGCGATTGCCGACGGCTTTCTGGTCGCAAACGTATTCCGCCTATTAGAGCAGGAAATAAAATCTTTTTTGGTAAACAGTTGAATGTAATTAATCGAAAAAGTCATATGCAGCTTGACTTTCACCCTACGTAAAATTTATTTTTGACCCTACGGCACTGTGATAATGTTACAAATTATCACAGTGCTTTCTGTATATTTCGGATATTGACAAAAGTATAAAAATATGCTATCATCGAATTACAAAAAAAAAAAAACGAAACGCGAACATATATTGTGATTTGCGATAAAAGAAGGTGATAAGATAGTTTTTTGGTATTCCGAACGGTACGATTTTTTGATTTAGGAGGATTGGATTATGAAAAAAATACTGGCCTTAATAATGGCAATTTTACTGATTGCCACTTGTATACCCTTTGCAGCAGGCGCCGCGACAGGCAGCGGTAAGTGCGGACCAAAAACCACATGGTCACTCAATAGTTCCGGCGTGCTTACCATCAGCGGAACAGGCGCTACCGATGACTGGAATTTGGAAAATCCCGCTCCGTGGTACAACTTAAGAAGTTCAATCAAAAAGGTTGTAATAAAAGATGGCGTCGGCCGTTTAGGCGATTATGCCTTTTATAACTGCAGCAATGTTACTTCTGTTACCCTGCCGAAAAACGATCCTGAATACGATAACCGTTTCTATACTCTGGGATATTACAGTTTAAGCGGCACATCGATTACAAGTCTGCTGCTTCCGCAATATATTTCCAGCTTTGAGCCGAACTGCGTATATAACTGTAAAAAACTGACATCAATAAAAACAAGCGGCTCGTATTATAGGGTATTATCGCATGATTCAAACGGTATTCTTTATAATTACGATAAAACTGAACTTATTTGTTACCCCGCAGGTAAACAAGATACTTCATTCAAAACACCTCAGTCTGTTACAGCTATCAGATCAAATGCTTTTACAGGAAATGATTATCTGACAGATGTTACTGTTTCGGGATTTGTAAACAGTATCGGTAAAGAAGTGTTCAGTGAATGTAAAAATTTGAAGAGTGCTACAATATGGGATGTAACTAGTTTGCCTCAAGGCATATTTAAAAACTGCACATCTCTTGTAACGCTAAATCTTCCGAGCCAAATACGCAAACTGCGTACAGTTGGAATACAGGCTTTTTATGGTTGTACATCATTAAAAAATATAGCCTTTCCTGTAGAAATTTCTCAAATTAAAGCACAAGCTTTCGAAGGCTGCACATCGCTTCAAAATGTTGTATTTCCGCAAAACAACAGTGGCTCGCTTTATATTGAAGAATCAGCATTTTCGGGCTGCAAATCATTAAAATCCATAACTTTGCCTAATTCGACCAGAAACATAGAAGAGAAGGCGTTTTACAACTGCACGACTCTTGCAGCAATTAAATTGGGCGACAGTATTCAGAAAATCGGCGCAGACGCTTTTACTAACACAGCATACTACAACAATGCAAGAAACTGGCAGAATAATGTTCTTTATATTGATAAGTATCTGATAGCTTCCAAATCAAATATTTCAGGAAAATATGAGGTTAAAGACGGTACATATCTTATTGCCGATTATGCATTTGACAGCCGTTCCGGCTTACAGGAAGTTGTTGTTCCTAACAGTGTTAGCTATATTGGAGTCAACGCCTTCGGCAACTGCGCTAATTTGAAAAAGGTCTATTTGCCGGATTACTTTAACAGTATATCGTCCAGTGCTTTTTTAAACGATAATCTTGCGACGATTTACATTTTAAAACCCTCCGGCGCGCTTGAATACGCCAAAACAAATAATATCCCCTATGTTTGTTACGGATTTAAAAACAATAATTTAGATACAACACTTTTATGTGATGGCTTTGACCCCGATTCGATAAACTTCTCCGCTTCCGAGCTCTATCTTTCCGAAGAAAACGTATCGGTTCCCGAGGGAAGAATTATTAAAGGCTATGAATTCGGTCTTAATAGTATTTCCGGTCAGCCTGTTGCTTTAAACCAGACTGCAACACTTAAAATCCCCGCTCCCTCAGGCGCGGTAGGCGAGTACTGCAAAGTATACCGTAAAAATGCGGCGGGAAATCTTGTTGAAGCAGAAGTTCGTGCTGAAGACGGTTATCTGATGATCGACACAGAACTATTAGGCAAGTTCTTTATTGCAAGCTCGGTTATCCGTCTTGCGGGCGGCAGCCGTGTTGATACATCCGTTGCCATTACAAGTGAGGGCTGGTCTTATAAGACCGATACCGTAATACTTGCAAACGCCTATAATTTTGCCGATGCACTTGCAGGCGGGCCTCTGTCGTATGCACTTGACGCTCCTATAATCCTTACCGCAAACGGTTCAACGCTTGAACAGGATGTTCTCAACCACATAAGAGATCTCGGCGCAACCAAGGTTATTATACTCGGCGGTACATTTGCAGTCGGCGAGTCAATTGAAAATCAGCTTTCAAATCTCTATGATGTTCAAAGAATTTACGGTCAGACACGTTTTGAAACTGCTGTTGCAATCGCGGAAAAACTCGCAGAGGTTACGGGCGAGTACTCCGACAGTGCATTCTTTGCCTACGGTTATAACTTCCCCGATGCTCTGGCCGTAAGTGCGGCGGCGTCTATTTCCGGAACGCCTATTCTCTTTGCAAGAGCTGACGGAAGCATCGACGACGCCACAGCGGCTTATATAAGCGACAACGGCGTTGCCAATACCACCATTCTCGGCGGTACCGGCGCGATTTCCGAGGCTGCCGAGGAGAATCTTGCAAATCTCGGCGCGACAAATGTTGACAGAATATTCGGCGTCAGCCGTTATGACACTGCATTTGCAGTTGTTCAGAGATACGCCGACCTCTTTACGGGAGACGATTTGATTCTCGCCACCGGACAATCCTTCCCGGACGCTCTGGCGGGCGGCGCATTCGGCGCAAAAATAAAGGCTCCCGTAATTTTGGTTCATCCCAAGACCATTGCCGACGGCGTGCTTGATTATATTTCAAACAGAAATGCCGAAACGGTTTATGTTCTCGGCGGCGTCGGTGCTGTTGCAGACCAGACGGTAGTAACATATCTCGGATAAAATGACATAAAATTAAGGCTGTATCTTCCTTTGTGGGTTGATACAGCCTGTTTTTTTGTCAACTTAGAAAGAAATAACGTCAAGTGAGAAGATTATCTTGTCACCGTTTGCGGGATAGTAATCGGCAGCGCCTACCATGAGCATCTCGCCGTTAACAGTGTATGTCCAGTATTCTGATGCGTCGGGATTCTGCTCGTGACCTTCGATTGCTGTTACAAAGCCGCCGTTTTCAACAACTTTGAGGTTTTCTTTCATTGCGTCAAGAAGACTAACTGTTTTTTCGGTTTTAAGTTCAAGCTCCTTAACTGTTTCGCCCTTTACGTTGATTGTAAGGGTGTATGTTACTGTGTCGGCAGGGGAGATGAGAGCCTTGATTTTGCCCCAGTTAGCATAAACGCCCGCCGCGATAGCCAATACAAGCAGTACTGCTACCGGCAGTATCCATACTTTGGATTTCTTTTTGGTTGTCTGTGTTTCGTTCATTTTTAATTCCTCCTAAATATTTTAACGGCAGTTATAACAAATAAATGTTACAACTGCCGTTTTTTTGCATAACAAATAAGCCGCTGTTCCAAGTGACGCAGAACATCGGTTACAAAGCACCGGCGTCTCCTGGCTTGAACCCTTAAAGCGTTTTTTCGTGCCTTCCCGATTTTTCAGTGACATAATACGAAAAAACTTGGGTAGTTACAGTGGCGGCTCCGCACGGGATTTACACCCGACTTCCGTTTCGATGCGATGTTTTAGTATATTCAGTTTATATAATGCTACAACTTTTTTGAAAAAAAGTCAAGCGCAGTTAAATACTGAAAAGCAGATCTCCGTAGGTGGGGTACGGCCAGTCGGCGGAGGACATGTTTGCCTCGGCAGTATCGGCAACGGCACGCAGCTCGTTCATTGCCGAGAGAATATTATCACGGTAGTAAACGGCCACCTGCTGAGCGGAAACCTTTTTGGGCACGTTGTTTTCAGCCTGCTCAAGCTTTTCCGAAAGGGCGTACATCTTATCAAGACAGCCGGAGAGCTTTTTGATTACCTTTAACTCCATATCGCAGTCAAGGTCGGGACATACAGTTTTTTTTGCTGCAACAGCGGCAGAGAGCTTAGCAGTATAACCGCTGACAGCCGGCATAATATCGTGCTTGATCATATCGAGCATGGTAAGAGCTTCGACATTGACGGTCTTGCTGTATGCCTCGGTAAGAATCTCGGTGCGCGAATATATCTCTTTTTCGGTAAACACCTTGTGAGAGGTGAACAGCTCGATGCTCTTTTTGGACGAGAAAAAGGGCAGAGCGTCCACGGATGTGGTCAGATTTAAAAGACCTCTGCGGCTTGCTTCCCTGACCCATTCCTCCGAATATCCGTCGCCGTTGAAGATAATGCGTTTATGTTCCTTGATTGTTTTGCGGATAAGGCTGTTCATGGCGCTGCGCATTTTCTCGGGCTCGGTCTGCTCAAGAATATCGGCAAACTCGCGCAGGGTATCGGCAACAATTGTGTTGAGCACCATATTGGGACCGGCTACCGAGAGGTTGGAGCCGGGCATACGGAACTCAAATTTGTTTCCGGTAAAGGCAAAGGGAGAGGTTCGGTTGCGGTCGGTTGTATCCTTGGGGAAATGGGGAAGGGTGTGCACGCCGATTTCAAACTCGGTTTTAGCGCCCAGTCCGTCGTACGCGATTCCCTTTTCTATTGATTCGAGAATTTCGGTAAGCTCGTCCCCCAAAAAGATGGAGACAATAGCGGGAGGAGCTTCGTTAGCGCCCAGACGGTGGTCGTTGCCCGCGCTTGCTACCGACATGCGGATAAGATCCTGATGCAGATCGACAGCCTTTATTACAGCGGTTAAAAAGATCAAAAACTGCGCGTTTTCGGCGGGAGAGTTGCCGGGTTCAAGCAGGTTTACGCCGTCATTAGTCGAAAGAGACCAGTTGTTGTGCTTGCCGCTGCCGCTTACACCGGCAAAGGGTTTTTCGTGCAGAAGGCAGAAAAGTCCGTGCTTTAAAGCTACGTTCTTCATGGTCTCCATTGAAAGCTGATTGTGGTCGTTTGCGGTGTTGGTAGATGTATAAACAAGGGCAAGCTCATGCTGGGCGGGAGCAGCCTCATTGTGGCGTGTTTTTGCAAATACGCCCAATTTCCAGAGCTCTTCGTCAAGCTCTTTCATATAAGCGGCTATGCGGGGCTTTATCGCTCCGTAGTAATGGTCGCTTACATCCTGACCCTTGGGGGGCTTTGCGCCTAGAAGTGTTCTTCCGCAGTAAATAAGATCCTTGCGCCTGTCAAAAAGCTCTTTGTCAACAAGAAAATATTCCTGCTCGGGGCCGACAGTCGGGGTTACTCTTTTGGCTTTTGTATTGCCTAAAAGACGTAAAATACGGATAGCCTGAGTATTTATAGCCTCTACCGAGAGCAGAAGAGGGGTTTTTTTGTCGAGCGCTTCGCCGCCGTATGAGCAGAAAACGGTGGGAATGCACAGCGAACCATCTTTTATAAAGGCGTAGGAAGTGGGATCCCACGCGGTATATCCGCGCGCTTCAAATGTCGCCCGCAGACCTCCCGAGGGAAAGCTGGAGGCGTCCGGCTCGCCCTTAATGAGCTCCTTGCCCGAAAAATCCATAATAATATGGCAGTCGTCGATGGGAGTGATAAAGCTCTCATGCTTTTCGGCGGTAATACCCGTCATAGGTAAAAACCAGTGTGTAAAATGGGTCGCGCCCTTTTCGACAGCCCATTCCTTCATTGCGTTTGCAACGGTATTTGCAACGTCGATATCAAGTGTTTTACCGTTGGCGATCGTTTTGTGCAGCGCCTTATATACGTTTGAAGGCAGACGGTTGCGCATTACATCATCGTTAAAGACCATACTTCCGAACAGTTCGGGTATTTTGCTCATACTTTTTTCCTCTTTCTCGACAGGTCGTTATAGTATTTTTACTATATTATAGTAAGATTTATTGGTAGTTTTGTCAATAGATTTTTGCTTAAAGGGTCACAATAGGGGTAATAAGCTCGTAATTTGCAGGCAAAACTTTTGGTAGTGCCAAACCGAAAAGCGCCGTTGTGCGGCATTCGGCTTCAAAGAATTTTCCTCCGTATTCTTTAAGCTGCGCAGTGGTTGAAAGAACAGGGAGCTTTGACTTTTTATTTATTTCGGAAAGAAGTTCTCGCCCTTTTTTGTTAAATCCGAGCACCCGAATATATGGGATTGGTGTAAAGGTGAGCGTCTTGTCAATGCCCAGGGCGGCACAAAGCAGAATACGGCGAATTCTTGCGTGGGAATACCGCTTTGATTTGACATTTTCAATGAGCTGGGATACCGAGCGGCTGACCTGCGCGGCGGCATATATTTTGTTTTCCAAACCCTCAGAGATATCAGGCAGAGCGGCGATGTCTTCAAGGGTCATACTTTGAAGTTTATAGAGAATTATACGGTCAATTTTGTCCGTTTTTGCGGGAAATCTGCCTGCGTTTTGTTCTTCTCTATATAAAGGCTTGATACTTGACGGGATATAGTCGGTGAAATTCTCATTTTCTCTGATATAACTTGCACTGGCTATTCCGTTTTCGGCTTTATCACAGTCGTGACCCGCTCCGATACGCCTGATTGCGGCGGGTATTATACCGCTGTTAAGCTTTTTTATTGCCTTGCAATATTCAATACCGAGAATATCGTTGGGATTTTTTAAAATTTCCTGCGCTCCTTCTCCAAACTTTGAACTCACGGCAAGACTGCGAGCGGAAGCAAAGGAAATACCTTCCGAGA
>JAFRVM010000089.1 GCA_017438505.1 Clostridia bacterium
AAATTAACTGTAACACAGGTTTTCCCTATTTGCTATTTTATTTTTTGTTTGCTGTAATACTTCAATTGTAAACCTACAGGCGTTTTTGTCTGTTTTAAATACCGCTCTTGACAAAAACAGCGGGCAGTGATATAATAACTAAAGAAAAATTAATATTTTTGTACAGGGGTGCTGAAATTAATTCGGCTGAGATGCTCGTATGGCGCGCAAACCCTTAACCTGATCCGGATAATGCCGGCGTAGGACGTATATTCTGCACCTGCATTTTATGCAAGGTGTATTTTTTTTTGGAGGTAAAAAAATGGAAATCGAAAAAAGAGAAAAGAAAAAATTTGAAAATCCCGTAGTCAAACTCACTTTCAGTGCGCTTATGATTGCGCTCGGAACTGTGCTGAGTATGTTCAGAATTATTCGTATGCCGATCGGCGGAAGCGTAACCATTCTGAGCATGCTGCCCGTTATTCTTGTCGCCTATATTTACGGCACTAAATGGGGATTGTTTACCGGTTCGGTTTACGGAATTTTACAGCTGGTTACCGGTCTTGACAGCCTCATGGGGCATGGGTACAGTCTGCTAATAATTGCCGGTTCAATAATTTTTGACTATATTCTTGCCTATACATCACTTGGCTTTGGTGGAATTTTCAAGAATATTATTAAAAATCATGCTGCTGCCTTTGCCCTTGGAACTACTGTATGCTGCATTTTAAGATTTTTGTGCCACTTTGTTTCCGGTTTTGTGCTTTGGGGAGACCTCAGCGGCGACGCTAAGGGCTCAATTCTGTATTCACTGACCTATAACCTGACCTACATGGGCCCCGAGTCGCTTGTTACAATTCTCGGCGCGGCAATTCTTGCGAGTCCGTTCAGCATCAAAAAGGCCGACAAAGAGAGCAAATAATTTAAAAAACGCCTTCCAATGCGGAAGGCGTTTCGTTTTAACACGGTTTATCTTTTTTTATAAAGCACAAGCTCCGGGTTTTTGCCCTCGGCCCCGTATGTGCATATCAGTATAAAATCGACATTGGCCAGTACGCCGAAGCAGCGGTCTGCTCCGTTTTCCGTTTCAAGCTGATTGCCGAGATAGGTCGCGTTATCGTCAAGAAACTTTGCGGTTATACCGCTCGGCAGGGGATAGGAAAGATTGACGTAGCTTCCCACAAGGGCGTTCAGCTTTTCCACCTTCGGCATACCGTCTATGTGCAGGGCGTTGATTTCGCCGATAAGCTGTTTTTTGAAGGCTTCAAACTGTCCGCTGTCGCCAAGCGTATCAAATCTTTTCCAGTAATCCAGATTTGGAAGGGTCTGCTTCATATAATCGCGCGCCTGCTCTTCGGAAAAACCGTCATGTGCCATGTGCTTTACGCAGACCTCAATAAGCTCGTCCATATCGCTGTATGTGTATTGCCCGTCGGCATAGCACCATTTACAATAGTCCTCGTTCATTTCCCCGTTTTTGTCCCTTCCGATGAGCGCATCGTCAAGCGGCATGCCGCAGCACTGGCAAATAAGCTCGCGGGGGGAGCCGAGCAGGGTGTTTATGGAAACACCAAATAGCCGTGAGAGCAGCTTGAGAGTTTCGGTATTCGGCACGGTGTCTCCGTTTTCCCAGCGCGATACCGCCTGCCGCGTCACATGGACCTTACCGGCAAGCTCATCCTGTGAAAAACCGTTCTTGGTTCGAAGCTCGTAGATAACATCTTTTGTGTTCATAAAAACACCTCCCTGTAATTTATTGTAATACAAAAAAACGAAAAACGCAAGCAACCTGCTGTTGCCTGCGTTATTGCTTTAGTTATTTTTGTCGTTTTCAATAAGAATCGCAAGTGCGTCCACGGCGGCTTTCACCGCATTTTTTGTGTCAATGCACTGCTCATCCGGCAGATTTGCCGCAGCGCGCTCCTGATTCCAGAAACAGGAGAGTACCGTGCCCGCCCTGGCATGGCGTACTGCCGCAACGGTAAACAGGGTCGCGCTTTCCATCTCGGAAGCAAGCACGCCGGCTTCCTTCCACGCCTGCCATTTAGCCGTCAGAATATCCCTTACCGGCATGGTCTCGGGGGCGTGCTGACCGTAAAAGGAATCCTTGCACTGAACAACCCCGACGTGGGTGGGGGCAATCTTTTTTGCCGCCTGCGCAAGGGCGCAGACCACGTCAAAATCGGCGACGGCGGGAAACTCGATGGGCATATATTCTCTCGATGTGCCCTCCATGCGCACCGCTCCGGTGGCGACAATTAAATCTCCGCCGCAAACGTCAAGGTTTATTCCCCCGCACGAGCCGACCCTTACAAAGGTGTCGATACCCGCCTGAATGAGCTCTTCCACGCAAATAGCGGTGGAGGGGCCGCCGATGCCCGTGGACATGGCGAGCACCTTTTCGCCCTTTATATAACCCTCCCAGGCGGTGTATTCACGGTTAGAGGATACAAAGCGGGGATTTTCCATATACGAGGCGATAAGCTCCGTCCTTCCCGGGTCTCCGGGCAAAATGGCGTAGCGGCAGGGAACAGAAAAAAACTCCTCGGGCAGTTTTATGTGGAAAAACTCTTTACATTCCATAAATTTTACCTCCGTTTTATTGACATTTGGACAGTTTGGTATTAATTTTATAATATATCATATTGTAAATAAAGTCAACGGGGGTTTTATTATGGCGACAGACAAAAAAACAGTCGAAAAACTTTTGACCGCCGCAAAAAACGCAAGGGAGAACGCCTACGCGCCCTACTCTAATTTTAAAGTCGGCGCGGCTCTGCTTGCCGAAAGCGGAGAGATTTTTGCCGGCGCAAACTTTGAAAACGTATCTTTCGGAGCGGGAAGCTGTGCCGAAAGGGTGGCTCTGGGAAGCGCCGTTGCGGCGGGAGAACGCAAATTTTCAGCCATTGCCGTATGCGGCGGCGAGGATATACCTGCCGCACCCTGCGGAATTTGCCGTCAGGCGCTGAGCGAATTCGGTGACATGGAGGTTTTCTGTATAAACGGCAGGGGAGAGAATATGAAAAAATTTATGCTCTCGCAGCTTTTGCCCGAGGCTTTTTCAAGCATTACCGACTGATTCCCGGAGGAAAAATGCAAATGTTATAATAAAAGGAGATAACTAATACAATGAATAAGAAACGGTTTTTGATAAGCGGAGTATGCTTTGCCGTCGCAGCGGTTTGCGCGCTTGCGGGCATTTTAATGAGCAAAACCGATATACAGCTTGCCCTTTCATGCTTTAGCTGCACCCTGCTTACGGGATTGAGCGTTACACAGCTTGTACGAGCATTAAAAAAGTAAAAACGGTAAAGCAAAACCCACCTGAAAAGGTGGGTTTGCTGTTACCTGCAGTAAACACCAATAGCCTGCTCTGTAAATTTCGCAGTGCCTTGGCCGCCAGCCTTATCGATATTTTCGGTAAACTTTCCGCCCGCGCCGTACATTGCACCTAAGCCCTTTAAAATCTCCGGCGTGCAGGTGTAGTAGTTTTCAGTGATATAGTTTTGCAGACGTTTTACAAGCGCTTGCGCTTCGTCCGATTCGGGCGAAGTATCTTTGATTTTGCCGAAATCCTCAAAAACGCTCATAAGTCCCGCGGCGATAGCCCCGGCAGCCTGCGGCGATCTTCCGCCGGTTTTCTCTTCAAACTCCTTATAGGCGTCGGTATGCTGCCATTTTTCTTTGGCCTCCTGTGCGTAACGCTCCAGCTTTTCTGTATCAAATGCCGAAAAATCCATGTTATTTCCTCCTGTTTGATTTAATCCCCGTGCAAAAGTGATAAGATTATCGAGATGCTCGCGCTTAAGGGTCAGCAGCTTTATTTGCTGTTCGAGCGCCTGTTTTCTGTCAAATTCGGGACTTTTGATTATGCTTTTTATTTCTTTTAGGCTAAATTCGAGCTCGCGAAACAGCATGATCTGCTGCAGCCTTTCCAAATCGCCCTCGCAATACAGCCGATAGCCCGCCCCGGTGCGCCCCGAGGGGGTAAGCAGTCCTATTTTGTCATAATACTGCAGGGTGCGTATGCTGACCCCTGTCAGATTGCTGACCTTGCTGACCGTCATCATTTCTGTCACTTCCTTTGCGGTAATTATATCATAAACTATTACGCAGCGTAAGAGTCAAGTGTTTTTTTGCAAAAATTTTAGCTCTCCCGCAAAACGGCAGGAGAGCCTTTTTTTAGATTTTAATGTAAACCTTCTTCTTATAAAGGAAGTATATAATCGCCCATTCGATTATTATTCCGCCGAGAAGGGTAAAGAACTGCGTATAGCTTGCGGGAAAAAGAGATGCAACTCCGCCGAAAAGATATTTGGAGGTAAACTCGAACCTTCCGAAAACCTCCCAGCCGAAATATGCCGCGATGGCGTTGACTCCCAGAGCGGTAAGGGGAGGAGTCCACCACTTTATGCCGCGGATATCTATTATGTAATAGAACACAGCGAATGTAAACAGCGCCATACCGCAAACTACGCAGTTAAAGGAGCTTGTCCAAAGACGCTTGTTAAGGGGAAGAATTCTTGCCCAAATTTTGCCGATCATTATAAGAATAACACCTGCCGCCAGCATATAGGCGCACTTTTTCTTTTGGGTGAATTTTTTGTTTTTCCACAAAAGGAACTGACCGGTAAGCATTCCCATCAAAGCGGTGGAGACCGCCGCAAAGGTGGAAAGCAGTCCTTCGGGATCGTAGTATTCGTTATATAGATGCCCGGGGAAAAGTGTGCGGTCAATGTATCCGGTTATATTGCCCTGCATGGTAAAATTGCCCGCTCCCGGTATATCGGGCGCGGAGAACAGGGTAAGCGCAAGCCAGTAGGCGATAAGTATTCCGCCCGTCCAGATAGCTCTTGTGTAGGCTTTTTTTGTATTGAGATAGATTACAGCCGCAAGCGACCACGCGATGCCTATACGTCCCAGTACGCTGTAATAGCGCATACCGGCAAAGTCGAAATTGGATAGCAGACCGTTATACACAAAGCCGAGAAGTATAAGGGTAAGACACCTTTTGGCTATCATAATGTATAAATCCAGCCTTGAGCTTCCGCTGCGCTCGCGTTTTGCGGCGGAAAAGGGAAATGTAAGGCCGGATATAAAGATAAACATAGGGAAAATGGTATCGCAGTAGGGCAGGCCGTTCCACGCGGCGTGGGTCATGACCTTTGCCATTTTTTCAATTATCACCGGGTTTTGCGTGCCGTTTGCAAGGGCGGTAAACATTCCGGTAACGCCCATTGTGTAAAACATGGCGTAGCCTCGTGTGACGTCAATGGAAAGAAGCCGTCCCGAGGAAGTTTTTTTGTCACTCATGCTCTATTCCTCCATACAAATTTATATCGAACGGTTTGTGGATAAATGATATAAGGCAGTTTTGCTGAGAACGGTTTTTGAGCGTTGCGAAGGGACCCGGAACCGACTGGATGCCTACCGCAAGTCTGAGAGCCGACGCCTTGTCGCAGGTCATAACAGCCGAAGCTATCGAGCAGTTTTTAGTTTTGACCGTCTGCGCGATATCGGCGGCGATTTCGGGGGCGTTATAGCTGTAAACGCCGTAACAGTTGCCTGCGTTCATGATTTTGTCGTTGTTTTTTTGATCGGTTATAAACATTGTGAAGTTCTCAAAAACCTCGTCCGGAGCGCTTAAAAAGCCCTCGTTATAATCCTCATCCCCGCGCACAATAAAGTTTACCCCCTTATATGTTCCGTCAGGATCCTCGTTGTAAAGCTCAAGCAGAGCCTGTCCGACAGCGCGGTGGTCGGAATGAAAATCGTAGTAAGGGGAGTAGGACATAACGGCCAGTTTGCCCCCGTGACCTCTTACATAGCTGTCAATTACACCTTTAAGCTCCTCCATACTTTCGGAAAGAGCGGAATCCTTAAAAAAGCAAAGCTCAACGATGTTTGTAATTCCCAGTTTGGAGAGCGCGTCAAGCAACTCGTTTGTTCTGGCGCGGGAGAAAAAGGCGGATAAAACAGCCTCCTTTTCAAGCTCGGAGACAGGCAGACCGGTTGCGGCTACGATTTCGTTCACGGGTGCTGAAATCTCCTCGCGGTTTTTGACCGTTGAGGAAGCGCCGTCGGTAAGCAGAACAACATACACGTTCTGCGCTCCGTATGCGTCGATAGCGGAGGTTATCGCCTGCTGGTAATACAGGGTTTCATCGTCCTGATGCGGGACAAAAAATACAGCCCCGCGATAATTTTGAGTATCAAAGACAAATTTGCGTTTTGCAGCGCCCTCCAGCACGCGGCGGGTCTGCAAAAGCGAGGGCTCCTTATCCGAAAGCGACCCGATTTTTGCCGAAGGATTTTCCAGCAGATAAAAAATCTGCTGCGCGCTTATCGACTTAGGAATGTAAAATACCGCGTTGTCCTTTTCGGTAACGCCAAGCGCGAGTGCGCAGTCCGATCTTGATGTGGTTATTACCTTCTGGCATTCGGGCAGCAGCATCCTGTTAAGCCTGCCGTTTACCTCCTCGACCCTGATGTCGTCGATAATTACCGTTTCTTTTCCGAGAGATTTAAGAAAATCGGCTATTTTACCTCCGGCATTGCCGATTATATATGCTGTTTTTAAAGAACTGCTCTCGGATAAATATTTTTTCGCAGCATCGCAGAATTCCTCGCCGTCGGTAACAATTATCGGATATTCCTTAGATACCGAAAGTGCGGAAACCGCGGCGGTTTTGTCAACTCCGTCACCGGCGCAGGTTACAAAAACCGCCTCTTTGTCTGTCGGGATTTTGGACAAAAGCTCGGCGCTGGCAAGAGCGGCGTTTTGAGTATCAATTAAAGACACATTTACATCGGCGTCAAATGCGGGCTTGAGTTTGCCGAATTTTTCGCTGTCGGTAATCATATACACGTTCTTTACTCCCAGTCGCTCGGACTGAGCACGCAGAGACGCCACACTGTTGGTGAAAAGAACGGGAGCACCCAGCTGTGATGCGTAAATTCCCGAGCAGAAGGCGGCGGGGGATTCAGGGTCGGCGACAATCAAATTTTCGCACTCGCCTTCAAAATAGTCGGCACATACCGTTTCCCATGCGGGCTTTTGTCGGGCCGCCTCGTCGTCGCGCAGTTTTTTGCCGCGCATTACCGTTCCAAGAGTAAAAACGGTCAGCAGCAGAGCGGCGCAAAGCAGCAGCGAGCCCCATCTTTTAATAAAGCTTTTCAATAATTATCTCTCCTTTAAAAAAGACTACTTTTATTTAATTCTAACAAATAGCAGGTTTGATTGCAATAAGTGAAAAATATATTTTCAAAACATAGAGTGAACTGCGGCAGCACGCTATATTATTAAGTGTTAAGTTTTAATTATTTATTTAGAGAATCCGGTCGCGGTCATTAATGAATACTGAATACTGAAGAATACAAAGAGAAAATCCCGCCGCGTCCGCGACAGGATTTTCTCTTTGGCACCCCCTGCGGGAATCGAACCCACAACTAACCCTTAGGAGGGGTTTATTATATCCATTTAACTAAGGAGGCAGATATTTTTTTATAAAGGGCGGGAATCGGTTAAAATTCCCGCCCCGTAAAGCTTAGATAGAGATGTCGAGAGCGACCTGATAGAGCTCTTCGTCAAAGGTTTTCTTCATGTTAAGGGCTTCGGAGATGTCGTAATCGACGATCTTGCCGTGCTCTACCGCTACAACGCGGTTGCCGATGCCCTGCTCAAGAAGCTGAACGGCGTGGTAGCCCATACGGCTTGCGGTTACTCTGTCGCGCACGGTGGGCGAGCCTCCGCGCTGAACATGACCGAGAACGGTCGCGCGGCTTTCGATTCCGGTGGCTTCCTCAATTTTGCGGGCTATCTCGTCAACGCCGCCGATTCCTTCGGCAACAACGATGATAAAGTGCTTTTTGCCGCTCTGACGGGTTCTCTCCATGCGCTCGATGACCTCGTCAAGCGAGAACTGGCGCTCGGGAACGATGATATACGTAGCGCCGACCGCGATTCCGGTTTTAAGAGCGAGGTCGCCTGCGGCGCGTCCCATAACCTCAACGACGCTGCAGCGGTCGTGAGACTGGGCGGTATCGCGCAGCTTATCTACCATGCTCATAGCGGTGTTCATAGCGGTATCAAAACCGATTGTATATTCACTGCAGGAGATGTCGTTATCTATTGTGCCGGGCAGGCCGATGCAGGGAATGCCCGCGTTGGAAAGAGCTCTCGCTCCGCGGAAGGAGCCGTCGCCTCCGATGACGACAACGCCGCTGATATCGTTCTTTTTGCAGTTTTCAACAGCCGCGGCAAGACCTTCAGGCTCTTTGAACTTGAGACTTCTCGCGGTATAAAGAATGGTGCCTCCGCGATGGATGATATCCGAAACATCACGAAGCTGCATAGGTTTCATATCATTGCTTATAAGACCGTTATATCCTCTGTAAACACCCATAACCTCCATACCGTGGCTGATGGCTGTACGTACTACAGATCTTATTGCGGCGTTCATTCCGGGTGCGTCGCCGCCGCTGGTAAGTACGGCGATCTTTTTCTTGCTCATTTATGAAGCCCTCCAAAAGCTAATATTGTGTTATTTGCGGTTATATTTATATACGCGTCAAATAATAGTGCATTCATTAAATAATAATAGCACTTTTAATACCGTGATTTCAAGTATTAACGGAAAAAAATTGAAAATTGAACGGCTTTTCTGCCCAATACAACAAATTTTACGCTTTTTCCGCCGTATAATCAGCAGTTTTTCATTATAACTTCCTCAACAACGTCGGCAACGTGCTCGCAGCAATCAAGACATTTTTCAAACGCGTCGTAAATATCGCGCCAAATCATTATCTCCACGGCGTTATTTTCGTTTGCAAAGAGGTCGCGCAGCGCGTTTGCATTGAGAGTATCTCCTTCGGTCTCAAGCGAGTTTACAAGCACAATGTTTTCGCCTATGCTTTTTGAGCGGCGAAAATCGGAAAACTGCGCCATTACACTTTTGAGTGCGTAGCAGCTTTTAACGGTAAGCTCAGCCATTTGACCGGCTTCGGCACGCATGTTTTTTACGTTGTACATAAACATACAGGCGGGGATTTCGTCGATGGCGTCAACCACGTTGTCAAGCTCGCGCAAAAGGGTGACTATATCCTCGCGCTCGATGGGGGCGATAAATTCCTTTGCAAGTCTCTCTGTGACCTCGTGCTTGAGTTCGTCGGCAAGATTTTCAATTTTGTGTACTTCTTTTCGCTGTTCCTCCAGCCTTGAGGGGTCAAAGTCTTTGACAATGCCGCATACCATTTCGGCCGTCTGACAGGCGTAATCGGCAAATTTTGAAAAAGCGCCGAAATAATTATACTCGTTTTTTACCTTAAATATATCCTTCAGCATAGTTTGCAATCTCCTTTATCCGAATATCAAAATAAACAGCTTAGCCATAAGATAGCCTAAAAGTCCGCATCCCGGGAAGGTGAGCACCCAGGCAAGTACCATCTCTTTAACCACCGACCACTTGACCGCCGAAAGTCTTTTGGAAGCTCCCACACCCATAATGGCGGTGGTTTTTGTGTGGGTGGTGCTTACCGGGATACCGGTAAGAGTGGATAAAAGCAGACAGGCCGCCGCGCCGACGTCGGCCGCAAAGCCCTGATAGGTCTGCAGTTTTACCATATCGAGCCCTACCGATTTGATAATCTTTTTGCCGCCGATGGAAGTTCCCAGCGCCATAATTACCGAGCATAGCACCATAAGCCATGTGGGAGCCTTTACCCCCGAAACGCTTGCCTGACCGTTTGCAAGAAAAATTCCAAGCATAAATACGCCTATGAATTTCTGACCGTCCTGTGCGCCGTGCATAAATGCCATCGCGCCCGCGCTGACAATCTGGGCGTTTTTGAAAAATCCGTTTGTTTTGCGCCTGTCCATATTCCTGCATACGCCCTCGGTAGCCTTTACTGCAAGGTATCCTGCGAAAAATCCGAGAACGGTGGAGAGCACCAGACCGTAGATAACTTTTACCCATTCGCCGAAGTTTATGCCGTCGGCACTTCCGTGCATGGCTATTGCCGCGCCGGAAAGTCCGGCTATAAGCGCGTGGCTTTCGCTTGTGGGTATGCCGAACCTCCACGCAGCCACAGCCCATACCACTATTGATACCATAGCCGCGCACAGCGCAACCGTTGCCTCACGGGTGTTGTCGCCGAAATCCACCATGTTATAGATGGTCATGGCAACCTGCGGGCTGAGCTTCATCATTATATATACGCCGGCAAAGTTGCAAATTGCCGCCATTATTATTGCGGGTCGGGGAGCAAGCGAGCGGGTGGAAACGCAGGTTGCTATGGCGTTGGGCGCGTCAGTCCAGCCGTTTACAAGTATTACCCCGAGGGTAAGCACCGTGCTTACCAAAAGAAGCGGGGTTGAAAAAAGCAAATCGAAAAAGTATGAAAGACTCAAGCGCAACTACACCTCCGAATAATGAAAAAAGCTTTTGTGCTGCCAAAAGCATAGCACAAAAGCTCTAAGAAACTCTGCGGAATATGTCCCAACTGTCAAGATTGCCGCGTACCAGTACATACTCGCCGCCGGAAAGATCAAGACGGTAAACGGGAATACGGGTCTCGCCGCCGATGTAGCCGAGCTTTTTGCCGATAGCCGAGCGGTTTATTTTCTGATAAGCGTTGCAAAAGTCCCTTTTACTGCGGGAAAAACCGGCAAACTCATAACAAAAGTTTCCGCCGAACAGATTTTCGCAGTCGTTGCTCAGCGTAAACGTAATTTTTATTCTTTTTTTAGGTACAAGTTTTACAAGTGCGGCACCAAAATTTGCAAACATATTTTCCTGCCTCTTGAATTTCATTTATTTTCTATAATAAAATAGCATATTTATCATGCGGTTTCAACAAAAATTGTGCGGATAAAGGCAAATTCGGCGCAGTTGTTAAAAAAATAAAAACTTATTGAGAATTTATTATACAATTATGTTAAAAAGAGAGTAAAAATACGTTGCAATAAACGTGAGAATATTATAAAATGTTAGGAAAGATTTGATGTAAGGAGAATAAAAGTGATAGGAATTATCGGAGCAATGGATATGGAGGTCGCCGATATCACCGCGGCGATGGATATTTCGGAAAAGGTAGAATCGGGCAATCTTACCTTCTATAAAGGAAAGATAAAGGGTAAAGACGCCGTGGCGGCAAAATGCGGACCGGGCAAGGTCAACGCGGCTATTTGCGCCCAAAAGATGATTTCGGAATTCGGAGCGGACAAAATTATAAACACCGGTGTTGCCGGCGGGCTTGATAAAAGCCTCAAGGTCTGCGATACCGTGGTTGCCGACAAGGTTTGCCAGCATGATATGGACACAACCTTTCTCGGAGACCCCGCGGGATTTATTTCCGGCCTCGGGAAGGTATATATGGAATGTGACCCCGCTCTTGTGGATATTCTTGTAAAAACCGCGCCCGAAGGCAGAGCCTTTGTGGGCACGGTTGCAACAGGGGACATATTTGTAAGCGACAACGCCCTCTCGGGGAAGATAGCAAAGGATTTTGGCGCCTGCGCCTGTGAGATGGAGGGCGGCGCGATAGGTCAGGTGTGCGATATCGCGGGCGTTCCCTTTGCAGTTCTGCGCACCATATCGGATAACGGCGACGACGGGGCGGGAATGTCGTTTGAGCAGTTCGCGCGCGTTGCCGCGGCTCAGGCGGCGGCGCACATTCTGCGCGCCTTTGAGTTTATCGACTGATTACAAAATACCCTCAAGATAACGGCTTGCTTCCGCAAGCTGGGAATAATCGCTTATACATCGGCTGTAAACCTCAATCATCCATTGAGGATTGCAGCCGCTTGCTTTAATAAGCCGGTCGGCGTGGGCAAAATCCTTATTTCCATGACCGGGCAGCAGGCAGTCGTCGTGTTCGTTGCTGTCGCTGACGTGGACGTGGATTATCCTGTCGCCCATAGCCTTAATCATGCGCGGGTATGGGACGCCCGCCCGTACCGCCTGCTTGAAATCAAAGACAAAAAAGGCGTGGTCGCCCAGTGTAATTCGCAGTTTTTCCATAAATTCCGCGGTGGCTCCGCGGTACTTGGTTACATTTTCGTGGGCGACGCGCACCCCGAACTCAAGACCTCTGCTTACAAGCCCGTCAAAACGCTCAAGATACTTTTCATCGGACAGCTTAAAGTGATCCCTGTCGCCGTGAATGACTAAAATATCCGCCCCCAAAATATTTGCCGCGCGGAAAAAATTGCCGTAGTAGTCAAGCATATCCTCGTAACGCCTTATATAATCGGAAAAGAACATAAAGCCTTCAAAGGCCGAACAAAACGGGTGCAGGGCAATGACCTTCGCTCCGTGACTGTCGGCTATACCTTTTAATTTATATACAAAA
The DNA here is from genome assembly GCA_017438505.1 of Clostridia bacterium. GTDB lineage: Bacteria > Bacillota > Clostridia > Oscillospirales > Acutalibacteraceae > RGIG2835. The sequence goes on from JAFRVM010000089.1 coordinate 12,331, forward strand.
TCGGGCTCAAGCTCGCGGGGGCTGTTGAAAAAAATCTCTACCGTTTTTGCGCCCTGCGCGCATACCGTTTCAAGCGCCTTTTCGGTTTCCATGGGATAGAGGCATGCGGTGGATATTCCGGGTTTCATGGAAAAACCTCCCTTTAATGGAAAACATTAATCATTTAAAATTATTATACCATGTGCTATTATGTAAAAAAAGAGATATTTGATTTTTGGGTGGGGATTTTTTTGAAAACCTTTATTAAAAACGCTTTTGATTTCGCTGCGGACATACATATTGTATCAAAAACAATGCTCAAGGCGGGCGTGGCGGTTTCGGTCGGACTTATGGCGGGATGCCTTGTCCTTCTGCTCCTTCCCGGATATACCGGCGAGCTTTCGCCCGCATACTGGTGCGATGCACTTATGAGTCTTGCGCTGCGCACGTTTGCACTGTGCTTTGCGCTGGCGTTTCTGTCCGATTTTCTGCTCGGGCGCAGGTGAAGAAGTATGCCGTTCACACCGGTGAAAACGGGGATTTATGCGCGCTTTAATATTAAATTAACTGTATTAAAAAAATGAAATTTTTTTGAATTTTCTATTGTTTTTTAAAAAATCGTATGATATAATTCTTAATGACTATAATTGTCCGTTTATGGAGCAAGGACGTTTGCTTCCTCTTTACCGACGTAATAGGAGGATTTTTTAATGGCAACGAATAATGATTTCTTTCAATTCGGCCTGTTTGGATACAGTAAAAAAGACGTTGAACTAAAATTTGATATGCTCAGAGAGCAGTTTTCCCGTGAGCGTGAGGCTCTTATAGAGGAAAAGCGTTCTCTTGAAAAAGATGTTGCCGAGCTTCGCGAAAAAGAGAGCGAGTTCATGGAGAAAAACGAGCGCTTTGAAGAGGTAGAGCGCAGCGTTTCTTCCATTATGAGCGTTACCCAGCGCGCCAGCGAGAAGGTCTTTGACGAGGCCCAGTCGCAGCGTGAGGTTGTCGCGGGCGTTGTTTCCGACGCCGCGGATCAGATAGTCAGTCTGCGCAACGACATCGTTTCGGTAAGAGAAAATATGAACAAGGCTCTGGGTGAGCTTCAGGACCGCCTCGATACAATAGACAAGACCCTGGTCAGCTCGGTTACACGTCTTGTTTCGGTCAAGCACGACGTTCTCAAGAGCGGAAGCAGCGCGGCTGATATACACAACGAGGTAGAAAGGCTTTTAGAGCTTGCCTCCCGCAATATGGATATAACAACATCCACAGGTCAGTACAGAGTACCTACCCTCGGTCAGTTCGGAGCTTCGCTTGTTTCCGAATCGGCGGCCAAGGTTGTCAATTCCCGCAAGAATGCCTATTACGGCGTTGCCGATGACGATACCGCCGGTGAGCTCGGCTCCCTTGTAAAAGAGGTTGACTATCAGCTTGCCGAGGCTACCGCAAAGGGCACACGCAAAAACGGCAGCGGCTTCCTTAACAATGTAGGCGCTGACGCTCCTGATGAGGAGAACGCTCCCACCACCGGTCTTCTGGACAGCGCGGCTGACGCAAGCAAGGTTGTTCCCGAACCCATTGTTGCCGCGGCTCTTTCCGACGAGCCCGACTGGTTTACCGCTTCACCCCTTATTTCCAAAAAGGCATCCGCCAAGGTGGTTCCGGTAAGAGAAACAAGAAAATCCTCTACCTCCAAGGTCAAGGTTAAAAAGGTTCAGGTAAGAAAAAGAGCATCAAGATAAAATAAAAAAATTTCTGGAGATGGTTGTACGCAGACGGTAAGCATTAACACAAAGGATATTGCCGCAGCGGCAACCTCTCTTTATGCAGGGGACAAGGTGCTGCTCTCGGGCACGGTTTATACCGCCCGTGACGCGGCGCACAAGCTTTTTGACGGGCTGCTTGACAGCGGAGAGGAGCTTCCCGTTCCCATAAAGGATTTAACCGTATATTATGCCGGACCCACTCCGGCACGTCCCGGTATGCCCATTGGCTCATGCGGACCCACAACCTCGGGCAGAATGGACGTTTACGCGCCCCGTCTGCTTGATCTGGGACTTAAATGCATGATAGGCAAAGGCGAGCGCAGCAGGGAAGTATGCGATGCAATCGTGCGCAACAATGCCGTCTATCTCTGCGCTGTCGGCGGAGCGGGCGCGCTTGCGGCAAAATGTATAAAGAGCTGCGAGGTTGTTGCCTTCGAGCACCTCGGGTGCGAATCGGTAAAGCGTCTTACGGTAGAGAACTTTCCGCTTATTGTCGCCATCGACTGCCACGGCGGTAATCTTTTCAACAACAAATAGTTATCGCGTTTTCATCGCCTGTGTCCTTTTGCGCGCAGGCGTTTTTTATATCACGAAAATTACGGAGTAAAAAATATGGGTAAAAAAACGCTGTTTAAAAGAATAAAAAAGAGCTTTAAGGGCAACTCTCTGCGTATGCGCTTTTTAAGCTTCTCAATGGCGTGCTGGATTATCCCTCTTATTGTTCTGGGCTTTGCCAGCATAATGGTATACAACAGTTATCATGAGGAAATAGAGATCCTCGCTCTTTCGGAGACCGACTACGCCAGCGAGTTTTGCTTCGAGCGCCTTTCAACCGCCTTCGACGACAGTTCGGACAGCACCTTTGATAAGGTTGTGGAGGACTGCTATGTAAATTACCTTAAGGGTGATATCGGCCATGACGATCTCAACCGCCTTTTAAAGCGCTATATAAATAATAAGTATATAGGCGAGCGATTCTGCATGGCCGACATTGTATTTGACAACCGGAAGCTGACACATTTTTATCTGAGCAACAACAGCCTTGCCGCGTGGAACAGCTTTAAAAACGAAAATTTCAACATCCTTTCTGAGTTTTCCGCCGCGCAGACTGCGAAGACCGGTGTTTGCGTCACCGACAATAAAATCTTTATAGTGCATAAGCTGGTCTCTTCGGGGGACCTTAAAAACTCACCCCTCGAGCCTTTGACCCAGTACGGCCTGTTTGTTTTGCAGCTTGATGAAAAGTACCTGTTTGAGCATTTTATGTCAAATGCCTTCTGGGACGGCAAAATGGCCTATATATTCAATGATTTTTCCGGCATGGTCGGAAACTGCCCGGACGACATCTTCAAAAAAACCTCCGAGAGCATACTTTTATCGGAAGACGGAGAGAAAAATAAAATTATAACCGGCAGCAGACATACAAACTCTTATTCTCTTAATTTCAGTTATGTGCTGTTTCCCTCCTTTAAAAAGGTAAACAGCATGGATAACTATTACAGTATAGTTCTGCTCATTGTACTTATGCTGTCTATTCCGCTTCTGGGAGTGGGACTGTTTTTCTTCTACCATAAGTTTAACAAGCCGATCGATGAACTTATCGGCGCCATGCAGAGTATAGAGGCGGGAAACCTCGATGTAAACATAGACTACGAGCATGAGGATGAATTCAAATATCTGATTGACAACTTCAACAGTATGTCGAAGGAAATCAAATTCCTGTTTGACTACAACTATAAAGAGGAGCTCGCCCTTAAGGACGCCCGCCTTATGGCTCTGCAATCGCAGATAAATCCCCACTTTTTAAACAATACCCTGGAAATGATGAACTGGAAGGCAAGACTTTCGGGCGACGAGGAGCTTTCCCATATGATAGAGGCTCTCTCCACCATGCTCGATGCGGGCATGAACCGTTCCAAGCAGCAGCTTGTGCCGCTTACCGAGGAACTAAAGTGCGTGGATGCATACATATTCATTATATCAAAGCGTTTCGGCGACCGCCTCAAGGTAGAAAAAGATATAGATTATTCTCTGGGTGACTTCCGGGTTCCGCCGCTGATTATCCAGCCTTTGGCGGAAAATGCTGTTATTCACGGCCTTGAACCTGCCGGGGGAGGCACACTGACGCTTCGCGTTTACGCCAAGAATGAATTTATATGCGTTGAGGTAGAGAACGACGGTAAGGTGATTACCGAGGAAGACCAAAATAATATTAAAAATGTTCTTGCCGGAATAAAACAGGGAGAACGTGAAAGCCTGGGCATAAAAAATGTCGAGGAACGCCTGAAATTACTGTATGGAGGCAGATGTCATCTGGAAATTTTCAGGTCAAAAAATATCACAACGGTAAGCAAGATTTCAATAGGAAAAGAAGAAACCGCAAAAATTTACAACTAATCGCAAAAAAAAACTGTTGCAATTTGTTCAAAATATGTTTATAATAAATTTGCCGAAAGGTAAATACCTAAATTTTTTCAGGAGGTACACGTAATGAAAAAGATCCTAGCAGCAATCCTCGCAATGGTTCTCTGCGTTTCTTTACTTGCAGCTTGTAAAGAAAAGAAAACAGAGTCCACAGTTTCTTCTGAGGTAGCTCCCACAGAAGTAACAATCAAGACAGTTAGTATGTTCGGTGGCGCTGACGCTTCCGCAGAAGCTTATGCTAACGTAGTAAAAGCTTTTGACGATGCTAACGAGTACATCACAGTA
>JAFRVM010000090.1 GCA_017438505.1 Clostridia bacterium
ATTATAAATTGCTAAAGTAGCCTTATTTTATAAATATTTTGATAATAATGACTAAATATTGTGTCTTTATGGGGCTTAAAGTTTTATTTTGCACAAATTTATACCAATATATATTTGGGTGTAGAAATTTGTTTTAATTTCTGATATAATACTTTATGTATGCAGATACTATTGTTATTCTTTTAACAATATTTGACGCTCAAAGTGCAAAACTGCCATTTTAAACAAATACAAGGAGGAAACAAAATGCGCAAAAGCATAAGCAAACTGCCCTTTAAAGGAACAAAGGAGCAGGAAGAAAAGCTTCTTGAGGCCATAGCCAAGCATAAGGACGATCCCGGCGCGGTTATGCCTGTTCTTCAGGAAGCACAGGAAATTTACGGATACCTTCCTCTGGAGGTTCAGCAGATCGTTGCCGACAAGCTTGATCTTCCCCTCCAGAAGGTTTACGGGGTAGCCACATTCTACTCGATGTTCTCCCTTTCTCCCAAGGGAAAATATCACATCTCGGTTTGTCTCGGTACTGCCTGCTATGTTAAGGGCTCCGGCGCTATCATCGAGAAGATCAGCGAAATTCTCAAGATCCAGCCTGAAGAGTGCACAGAGGACGGCAAGTTCTCTCTTACCGCCTGCCGCTGCATAGGCGCCTGCGGTCTTGCGCCCGTTATGACAATCAACGACGAGGTCTACGGCAGACTTACTGTTGATCAGATTCCCGACATCCTTGCAAAGTATCAATAATATTTTGCCTTTTTTACCCGAGGTGTTTTAAATGAAAATTTGTACACTTAAAGAACTTCTGGATGCCGAGGTGCTCTGCAACGAGCAGCTGCTCGAAAAGCATGTCTATTCCGCCTGCGGAAGCGATATGATGAGCGACGTTCTGGCTTATGTAAAGGATCAGGCCGTACTTTTAACGGGACTTGTCAATTCCCAGGTTATCCGCACGGCTGAAATGATGGATATGGTCTGCGTTGTTTTCGTACGTTCAAAGCAGCCCACCGCCGAAATGGTCAAGCTTGCCGAGGAATCGGGACTTGTACTGCTTTCCACCAAAAAGAGGATGTACGAGGCGTGCGGAATACTCTATTCCGGCGGTCTTGTAAAAAGCGGTGAGAAGTGATGAGCGAAGCTATTAAATTCACTTATCAGGTGGATGGAGACAATTTTACATCTGCCGGCCAGGCGTCGGTAAGGGTAAAAAAGAATCTCCGTGAGCTCGGCGTGGATCCCGAAATTATACGCAGGGTCTCCATAGCCATGTACGAGGGCGAAATAAATATGGTTATTCACGCACACGGCGGAGAGGCAAACGTCCTTGTTTACGAGGACGGCATTGAGATAATTCTTGCCGACCGCGGACCGGGAATACCCGATGTTGAGCTTGCCATGCAGGAGGGTTATTCCACCGCGCACGACGATATCCGTTCGCTCGGATTCGGCGCCGGCATGGGTCTGCCCAACATGAAAAAATATACGGATGATATGAAGATTGAAACGGTAATAGGCGAGGGCACTACCATCACCATGCGCGTTAATTTCTAAAATCCGTATTATCGCAATTTTAAATAAAGGTACGGTGATAAAATGAACAACTACAAGCACTCGGTTTCTCTTGATGCGGAAAAATGCTGCAGCTGCACAATGTGCCTGCACTACTGTCCGACCGAAGCCATAAGGATCAAGGACGGACGCGCCAACATCAAGGCTCCGCGCTGCATCGACTGCGGCGAGTGCATAAGAAAATGTCCGTACCATGCAAAAAAACCTATTTACGGTAAATTTGAAAGAATCAAGGAATACAAATGGACGGTAGCTCTGCCTGACCCCTCGCTTTACGGACAGTTTGACAAGCTCGACGATGTTGATTACGTCCTTAACGGACTGCTCGCTCTGGGCTTTGACGATGTTTACGAGGTCGCGCAGGCTGCGGAGCTATTCTCGGCATACACAAGGCTTTATTTAAAGACCGAGGGCGTGCGCAAACCGGTAATCAGCTCTGCCTGTCCCGCTGTCGTAAGACTTATCGGTATACGTTTTCCCTCTCTTGCCGAGCGTGTTCTGCCCATACTTCCGCCTATGGAGGTCGCGGCGCAGATGGCAAGGAAAAAGGCCAAAGAGGAACACCCGGAGCTTGCGGATGAGGAGATAGGACTGTTCTTTATCTCTCCGTGCCCCGCAAAGGTAAGCTATGTCGGCAATAAGTTTGAAGGCGGAAAAAGCAATATCGACGAGGTCATCTCGATAAGCGATATCTACTTTATGCTGCTGGGCGTTATGAACCGTGACGCGGGCGAGCTTAAACCCCTTGCCAAATCGGGCAAGATAGGCATCGGCTGGGCGTCGACCGGAGGAGAGTCCTCCGCGCTGCTTAACGACAAATATCTGGCTGCCGACGGCATAGAAAACGTCATACATGTTCTTGATTTGATAGAAACAGGCAATATGCCCCCGCTTGAGTATATCGAGCTTAGCGCCTGTCCGGGCGGATGCGTCGGCGGAGTAATGAACGTCGCCAACCCCTATATGGCAAAGGCGAAGCTTCAGAACCTGCGCAAGTATATGCCGGTTTCTCAAAACAACCTTACCAAAGAAAACGAATATATCCCAAAAGAATTTTTTGTTGAAGAGTTACCTCAGTACGAAGCCATAAGCAAGCTCAGCGACAACATCGGCGAATCGATCCGCATGATGGCTGAGATTCAGAGAATACGTCAGGGTCTGCCCGGCATCAACTGCGGCACCTGCGGCGCTCCGAGCTGCCGCGCCTTTGCCGAGGATATCGTAAAGGGCGAGACCACCGCCGACAAATGCATTATGGTTTATAGAAAACAGGTTGAAAAGTACATTAAAGAAAAAAAGCAGGACGCAAATAAGGAGTAAAAAATGACAGTTGCAGATTATGCCGCAAAGTGCGGACTAAAACCCTTTGCCGTTCCCGAGAGTGAAAGAGAAATAGGCGGTTGCTACATAGGAGACCTGCTTAGCTGGGTCATGGGCAGAGCAAAGGCCGATAATGTCTGGATAACAATTATGTCCAACATCAATATCGTTGCCGTTGCCGCGCTTACCGACTGCGCCTGTATAGTTCTTGCCGAGGGTGTGGCCGCCGATCAGAAGGTCATAGACCTCTGCAACGCCAAAGGGGTCAATCTCCTGGGTTCCGAGCTCACGGCGTTTGAGCTCGCAACGCGGCTTGCCGGATTGCTTTAATGAATAAGTATTATTACGACCTGCATCTGCACTCCTGTCTTTCACCCTGCGGCGACAATGAGATGACGCCGGGTAACATCGCCGGTATGGCTACACTTTGCGGACTAAATATCGTGGCTCTTACCGACCACAACACCGCAAAAAACTGCCCCGCCTTTTTTGAGGCGGCCAAGCGTAACGGTATTATCCCGGTTGCGGGCATGGAGCTTACCACCGCGGAGGATATACACGTTGTCTGCCTTTTTGAAACCCTTGCCGAAGCGATGGATTTCGACAAAGCGGTGGGGGAAAGACGCGTGCTTATTCCCAACAGGGTGGAAATCTTCGGAGACCAGCTTGTTTGCGACGGCGAAGATAACGTGATCGCCACTGAGGAACATCTTTTATCAAACGCCACCACAATTTCCCTTGACGAGGCTCTCAAGTTTACCGAGAGCAGGGGAGGGGTATGCTATCCAGCCCATATCGACAGGGAAGCCAACGGTGTTATATGCACTCTCGGTACTTTCCCCGATTACCCGCCGTTCAAATGTGCCGAACTGCACGATATTGAAAAATTTGATGAGCTTGCCAATCAGTATCCCGCTCTGCGGGGGAAGCTTGCGCTTGAATGCTCGGATGCGCACTACCTTTGGAATATGCGCGATAAATCCTGCTATTTTGAGCTGGAAGACGAGCCGTACAGCAGTGAGCTTGTCAGACATAATTTATTTGAAATTCTCAGACGAGGTGCAAAATGAAGGAGCTTTCACTCAATATCCTCGATATCGCCGAAAATTCGGTTAAGGCAGGCGCCGACCGTATAGTGATAAACCTTGACGAGACCGAAGAGACAATGCGGTTTACCATCGAGGACAACGGATGCGGAATGAGCAGCGAGGTGCTCTCGGTAGTGGAAAATCCTTTTTACACCACACGAACCACCCGCCCGGTGGGTATGGGAATTTCTCTTTTAAAGCTTGCGGCCGAGCAGACAGGAGGCAACCTTGAGCTTTCCTCCCGCTGGGAAAAGGATTATCCCGACTCTCACGGCACGGTGCTCACCGCTCTGCTTTATAAAAATCATATTGATTATGAGCCGCTCGGAGATATAATCTCCACGCTCACAACCCTTATCCACGGCTCGCCAGACATTGATTTTGTGTTTACCCACAATATCTGCGGTCAGGCTGTGGAGCTTGACACGGCGCAGCTTCGGGAGGTCCTCGAAGATGTGCCCCTAAATAGTCCCGATGTAATCAATTGGATATCAGGGTTCCTTACGGAACAGTATGATTCCATTATTCAAGACAAGTAAATAAACAAGGAAAGGAATAGTTTTTATGAAATCTTTAGCCGAACTTGCAGCAATAAAAGAAAAGATGAAGGACAAGGTTGTTCTTCGCGGTGGCTCGGGCGATATCAGAGTTGTAGTCGGTATGGCTACATGCGGTATCGCGGCCGGAGCAAGACCCGTTCTTAACACCTGTGTTGAGGAAGTCAGCAAAGCAGGTCTTTCCGAAAAGGTAACGGTTACTCAGACAGGCTGTATCGGTATCTGCCAGTACGAGCCGGTTGTTGAGGTATTTGAGGCTGATAAGGAAAAGGTTACCTATGTTAAAATGACACCGGAAAAAGCACAGCGCGTCGTTGAGGAGCATCTTAAGGGCGGTAACGTTGTGTCGGAATATACCATTACCAACGTAAACGCTTAATGGAGGTTAGTCAAAATGATTCGTTCTCAAGTTATGATTTGCGGAGGTACAGGATGTACCTCTTCAGGCAGTAAAACGCTGCAGAAAATCTTCGCTGAGCAGATTGAAGCAAACGGTCTTTCCGATGAGGTAAAGATCATCCAAACCGGCTGTTTCGGTCTCTGCGCTCTCGGTCCCGTTGTTGTTATTCATCCCGAAGGCACTTTCTACAGCCGCGTTACTCCCGAAGATGTTCCCGTAATTGTTACCGAGCATCTTTTAAAGGGACGTATTGTTGAGAGACTTGTATATAACGAGGTCTCCGACGAGATGAAGGAGAAGGCTGACAACGCTGTTAAGGAGTTCTCTCTCAGCGACACTGTTTTCTACAAATCCCAGCACCGCGTTGCTCTCAGCCACTGCGGTCTTATCAACCCCGAATCCATCGACGAGTATATCGCTGTTGACGGTTACGCCGCTCTCGGCAAGGCTCTTACAGAGATGACTCCCGAAGGGGTTATCGAAGAGGTCAAAGCCTCCGGTCTTCGCGGAAGAGGCGGCGGCGGATTCCCCACAGGCTTAAAGTGGAGCTTTGCCGCGGCTAACGACGCCGACCAGAAATATGTTGCATGCAACGCCGACGAGGGCGACCCCGGCGCGTTCATGGACCGTTCCGTTCTCGAGGGCGATCCCCACGCAATTATTGAGGCTATGGCTATTGCCGGTTACGCTATCGGCGCTTCTAAGGGTGTTGTTTACGTTCGTGCAGAGTACCCCATCGCCGTAAAACGTCTTCAGAAGGCTATTGTTGACGCAAGAGAGTACGGACTTTTAGGCGATGACATCTTCGGCACGGGCTTTAGCTTTGATATGGACATCCGTCTCGGCGCCGGCGCATTTGTATGCGGCGAAGAGACCGCCCTGCTCAACTCCTGCGAAGGTAAGCGCGGCGAGCCCAGAAACCGTCCTCCTTTCCCCGCTGTAAAGGGTCTTTACGGCAAGCCCACAGTTCTCAACAACGTTGAGACATACGCAAATATCCCCAAAATCATTCTTAACGGTGCCGACTGGTTTGCTTCCATGGGTACCGAAAAGTCAAAGGGTACAAAGGTATTCGCTCTGGGCGGCAAGATCAACAACACAGGTCTTGTTGAGGTTCCCATGGGTACCACCCTTCGCGAGGTTATTGAGGTTATCGGCGGCGGTATTCCGGGTGGCAAGAAGTTCAAGGCCGCTCAGACAGGCGGACCTTCCGGCGGATGCATTCCTCCCCAGCACCTCGATATTCCCATCGATTACGATAACCTTATCTCCATCGGCTCAATGATGGGCTCCGGCGGACTTATCGTAATGGATGAGACAACCTGTATGGTTGATATTGCAAAGTTCTTCCTTGAGTTTACCGTTGACGAGTCCTGCGGTAAGTGCACACCCTGCCGTATCGGTACAAAGAGACTCTATGAGATGCTTGAGAAGATCACAAGCGGCAACGGCACTTTAGAGGATATCGACAAGATGGAAGAGCTCTGCTACTACATCAAGAACAACTCGCTCTGCGGTCTCGGACAGACAGCTCCCAACCCCGTTCTTTCCACACTTCGCTACTTCCGTGATGAATATGTAGCTCACGTTGTAGATAAGAAGTGTCCCGCAGGCGTCTGCAAAAAGCTTCTCACATATAAGATTGTTGCAGATAAGTGTAAGGGCTGTACAGCCTGTGCCCGCAACTGCCCCGTAGGCGCAATCTCCGGCACGGTCAGAAATCCCCACACTATAGACACAACCAAGTGCATTAAGTGCGGCGCTTGTATGGATACATGTAAGTTCGGCGCAATTATTAAGGAATAAGAAGGGAGAGTGCTGTAAATGTCTAAGATTAATATCAAAATCAACGGCATTCCCTACGAGGTTGATGCCGGAATTACAATTTTAGAGGCCTGCCAGCAGGTAGGTATCAAAATCCCCACACTCTGTTATTTAAAGGGTATTAACGAGATCGGCGCATGCCGTATCTGTCTCGTTGAGGTCAAGGGCGCTCGCAGCCTGGTTGCATCCTGCGTTTACCCCGTAAGCGACGGTATGGAGATCAGAACAAACACCGAGCAGATCAGAAAGTCCAGAAAAACCACTCTGGAGCTTATCCTTTCCACACATGACAAAAAGTGTCTTTCCTGCGACCGCAGCGGTAGATGCGAACTCCAGGATCTCTGCCATGAGTACGGTCTTGAAGACAGCGACGCTTTTGAGGGTGTTAAGAACGAGTATCCCCTCGATTTCTCCGCAGGTCACTTAGTGCGCAACAACAACAAGTGTATTGTATGCCGCCGCTGCGAGGCAGCCTGCCGTGAGCAGTTTGTAGGCGTTATCGGCTCTGTTGACCGCGGATTTGACACAAACATCGCCTGTGCATTCGGCAAGGATCTCGGCGACGTTCCCTGCGTAAACTGCGGACAGTGCATCGTTGCCTGCCCCACAGGCGCTCTTACAGATAAAACAAACTATGAGGATATCTTCAAGGCTATCGAGGATCCCGAGAAGGTTGTTATCTTCCAGACTGCTCCTTCGGTACGTGCTACTCTCGGCGAGTATTTCGGCAATCAGCCCGGCACAAACGTAGAGGGCAAGATGGTTGCAGCTATCCGCCGTCTCGGCGTAGATAAGGTATTTGACACCGATTTCGGTGCTGACCTTACAATTCTTGAAGAGGCTAACGAGTTTATCGAGAGAGTTCAGAACGGCGGAGTTCTTCCCCTTATCACATCCTGCTCTCCCGGTTGGGTTAAGTTTGCCGAGTTCTATCATCCCGACATGCTTCCCAACATCTCCTCCTGCAAATCTCCCCAGCAGATGAC
>JAFRVM010000091.1 GCA_017438505.1 Clostridia bacterium
AATCATGTGGTCGATAAGAAAGTGTGAATAATTATCTTGCCCGAATAATGATTATATGGTATCATCTTATTGTAAAAGGTGATGAAAGGAGCAGGAACAATGAAGAAATACTTAAGCTTTATTCGCTTTGCAGCAACAGTTCTTACTTCTCTGAGCATTTTTTTTGGATCGCTATTCTCTCCGGGGACGATTAAGCCATCCTTTGGCGAATCGAGCCTGAGCGTGCTGCGCCTGCCTTGCGAGGCTGTAAAAACGCTTGAACAAAACGGACTTGCCGAGTCTGAATATCTGGCGCGAGGCGACTACAGTCAGCCGGAATATGTTGTTAATGCGGGACACACGGATGTTAACGGCGTAATAATTTCTCCGTATTACAGCGCAAAAATCGGGGGAGAGGACGTGCCGGTTTACGCTACGACAGTCGTTGCGTGGGAGGGTGAGATAAGCAAGGCGGAGCTTCATTCGTTTTCCGAGGTTTATGTTGAACCGGACAGCGATTTCTGCTTCACTTTCGAAGTGAACGGATCGGGCGCAGAAATTAAAAACGCCATAGTTCTGCCTGAAAAGCTCGGCGTAAAAACCGTATGCATAAACAATACGATGAGAGTTTCGATTTCACAGACCGGGATATATACCTTCCTTTTTAACGGCGCAAATCCGGAGCATGGATATACTCTTGCCGTGCGCGAAAAGCTTGACGACGATGAGAGGATAAAAAAATATATCGATCTTTACGGTGAAGAAAACGTAACGGTCTTTGAGCCGGGTATGCACGAACGGGATTATATAAGAGCGGTCGATTCTTCGGGCAGAGTAATTTATCTTAAGCAGGGAGCTTATGTCATAGCCAATCACCTCTGTGATTCAAGCCGTGCGGAGAACACCTTTAACGCTTATGAGGACGGTGCGGGAGATTCCCTTTCTGTGCCGAAATACAACTTTTTAGACTTCTTCCGCAGCAAAAATATAATTATCGAGGGGCACGGGATTTTTGATTTCACACGTCTCGACAAAGACGAACGAGGCAGCTTTAACATGACGGAATGTGAAAACATAACCGTCAGCGGGGTTAAATTAGTAAACGCTCCGAGATGGACGCTTTACACCTATGCGTGCAAAAATTTGAAAATCGATAATGTTGATATATTCGGTTACAGAGGAAACTCAGATGCGTTTGCAATTTGCAACACGACCGATGCTTTGATCGAAAACTGCTTTGCAAGAAGCGCAGACGATCTTTTTGAGGTCAAGACCTTAGGCGGCAATACGGGCAGCGAGAATATAACGTTCAAAAGCTGCGTTGCATGGGGCGGCTATGCGCGCTGCTTTGGCGTCACCGGAGAGGTTTACCGCCCAATAAAAAATATTCTCTTTACCGATTGCTCTGTAGTATGGCGCAGTGGGACATGGGATAACGACCGTCTCGGCTCTCTTGTTGTTGTTGCGGAGCTGACGGAAGGCAGCATAGATGGGGTAAGATTTGAGAACATAGAGATATTCCGCGACGAAGGCAGAGCGATTTTAGTCAAA
>JAFRVM010000092.1 GCA_017438505.1 Clostridia bacterium
CAGCTTATGGAAGAAAACCCCGATAAAAAAGACGAATACTTAAATATGTTTGTCGATCTGCAGCTGAGGATGCACAGCAAAACCTGCCCGGGACTTAATAAGCTCAAGGATAAGATGAACAGAAAAATCAGCCAGACCGATCTTTCGGCTACCATTCGCTACGACCTGCACACCCGTCTTGAGGCTATGCCCAAGCACAACAAGGTTTGCCACGGCGACTTTAACCCCTCTAACATAATCGTTAAAAGCGACGGCACACCATATATTCTCGACTGGTCGCACGCGACTCAGGGCAATGCTTCGGCAGACGCCGCTCGAACTTATCTGCTGTTCTGCCTCAGCGGAGATACCGATACCGCTAAGAAATATTTAAAGCTATTCTGCGATAAGAGCAACACCGCAAAGCAGTATGTTCAGAAATGGATGCCCATTGTAGCCGCCTCCCAGTCGGTCAAGGGCAACGAGGAAGAGCGCGACTTCCTTTATTCCTGGATCGATGTTGTGGATTATGAGTAAATGTTACTTTTAATGATGTCGGCGCGATGCGCCTGATGATGTTTCTCCGCTTTGCTCCGAAATGATGTTGTTTGCTACCGCTCGCAATAATGCGATGTTTGCTCTTTATGTCCCGCAGGACACATCATTAGCGAAGCGTCATCATTGCCGTAGGCAACATCATTTGACCGTAGGGCAAACATCATTAAAAAAGCACTTGCTTTTTTAGCAAGTGCTTTTTTCTGGCCCGCCCGGAGGGATTCGAACCCCCGATCTTCAGAATCGGAATCTGCTGCGTTATCCAGCTGCGCCACGGGCGGAAATTTATAATCCATACTGTCCCGCAATATGGGACAGTATGGATATTTTTTATGTATTAAACGGGATGAACCTTGTTCTTCATATCGACGTGAGCACCGTCAATGCCGTACTTTTCGTTGCGGCGGTTCTGGAAGAACTTAACGGCAACCTGACCGAACTGTGCGTAGGAGAGAACATCCTCTTCCTGCTCAAGATACTCGGTCATCTCACTGCGAATGGTATCGAGCTCAGCCTTGAGAAGATCTGCGGGACGGCATTCGATTGCCTTTTCGTCGCCGATGATCTTCTTTCTAAATTCCGGATCGATGGCAACGGGAGTTTTGCCGTAGTTGCCCTTAAGAAGTCCCTTGAACTCGTTGGAGCACATCTTGTATCTTTCGCCGGCGATAATATTGAGAACAGCCTGTGTGCCGACGATCTGAGATGTGGGAGTGACCAGCGGGGGATAACCGGCGTCTTTTCTTACTCTGGGAACCTCGTTGAGAACGTCGGTCAGTTTGTCGAGCTTGCCTGCGTCCTTAAGCTGAGAAACAAGATTGGAGAGCATTCCGCCGGGAACCTGATAAAGCAGAGTTTTGGAGTCAACGCCGAGCATCTTGGTGTTGAGCAGACCGCTGCTGATGTACTTTTCACGAAGGGTCTGAACATAATCGCGAATCTCGGTCAGAAGCTTAAGGTCAAGACCGGTATCATTCTCTGTGCCCTGTAGAGCGGCAACCATAGACTCGGTAGGAGCGTGGGAAGTACCAAGTGCCAGAGGAGACATAGCGGTGTCAATTCCGTCAACACCCGCCTCAATACCCTTCATAAGAACCATCGAAGCAAGACCCGAGGTATAGTGGGTATGAAGCTGAATGGGGATCTTTACCGTGCTCTTGAGCTTTTTAACAAGGTCGTAAGTGCCGTAGGGAGTAAGCAGACCTGCCATATCCTTGATGCAGATGGAGTCTGCGCCCTCGTTTTCAAGTCTCTTTGCGTAGTCGGCAAAGTAGTCAAGAGTAAATACGGGGCCTGTGGTATAGGATATAGCCGCCTGAACGTGTCCGCCGTACTGCTTTGCCGCTTTGATGGAGGTCTGCAGGTTGCGGATATCGTTTAGAGCGTCGAAAATTCTTAAAATATCAATACCGTTGTCGATGGATTTCTTTACAAAATACTCAACAACGTCGTCGGCATAGTGACGGTAGCCGAGCATATTTTGACCTCTGAAAAGCATCTGAAGCTTTGTATTCGGGCACATTTTTCTTATTGTGCGAAGTCTCTCCCAGGGGTCTTCGTTGAGAAAGCGCAGGCAGGAGTCAAATGTAGCTCCGCCCCAGCATTCCAATGAATAAAAACCGACCTTATCGAGCGACTCAAGCATGGGGAGCATATCCTCAGTAGTCATTCTGGTCGCAATAAGAGACTGATGAGCGTCACGAAGGACGGTTTCGGTCACCTTTATTTTAGGCATAACAGCACCTCCAAATTATTTAACGTCCTATTTTAGTTGAGGGATACGAGAGGTGTGCCGGATTCAACGGATTCACCCTTATTTACATGCACGCCTGCAACGACAGCGTCACGGGGAGCCATAATTTCGTTTTCCATCTTCATAGCTTCAAGAATAAGGAGAACGTCGCCGCGCTTTACAGAATCGCCGGCCTTTACGTTAATGTTTAAAATTGTACCGGGCATGGGGCTGTTGACCACCTCTTTGCCTGCAGCGGGAGCTGCGGGTGCGGCAGGTGCTGCGGCGGGGGCGGGAGCGGCTGGGGCAGGAGCAGCGGGAGCCATGGGAGCGGCAGCGGGAGCTGCGCCGGTGGTGTTTTCTTCTACCTGAACATCATAGGCAACGCCGTTAACGGTAATGGTTAATCTTTTCATAATTCTTTATCCTCCAAACAAATTAAAGCTGAATGTTAGAATGCTTTTTAGGCAGTGTATGTACTCGTTTGCCTGCAAGCGCCTCAAGAGCGGCTGCAATTTTTTCTCTGGTCTGCGCGGGCATTACCACGTCATCAACAATACCGTCAATCGCGGCGGTAACGGGGGAGGCGGCGGTGTCCTTGTATTCATCAAGAATAGCGGCGCGCTCGGCGATGGGGTCGGATGCCGCGGCTACTCTGTCATTATAAAGAACTGCGCATGCTGTCTCGGGAACGAGAGGAGCAATAACTGCGCTGGGCCAAGCAAGTTTATAATCTGCGTTGGCAAGAGTAATGAAAGCCGAGCCAAAAGCCGAGCCGATAATAACGGCAATTTTAGCGGTTGTAGCCTCGCTGTAGGCAGAAGCTACCTTTGCGCAGTCGTGCAGGTTTTCATAACCGGCGCAGTCAACAAGCGTTATTACGGGAACGGAGAAGGCGTCGCAGAAGCGAACAAAACGTGCGGCCTTGGCAGCGCCGTCTGCATTTATTTTGCCGTCGCCGGTTCTGAAGCGGTTGGCAACGATACCGACGCTCTCACCGTCTATTGTAGCAAGACCGGTAAGTACCGTTCTGCCGTAAAATCTGGAAAATTCGGTAAAACTGCCGCTGTCGGCAATGTAATTAACAATATTTGTGATAATTTTTTCTTTTGTGCCGATGAGATTCATGGAACTCTCAAGAGCCGCGCCTGCGTTCTGCTCGTCGTAACCCACAACGGGAACGCTCTCAAGGTTGTTGGAGGGGAGCATGCAAAGAATCTCTCTGCACTTAGCGATTGCATCTGCGTCGCTGTCGGCAACTATCTGAACGTCTCCGGTTTTTGCGGCGTCTTCAACCGATATGTTCTTGCCGTTTGTCTCGATTCCGTATGCAGCGCCCGAAACGGCGATAACTAAATCTGCTGCTGAAGCCGCAACGGCCGATAAACCAACGCATGTGCCCATAACCAGCGAAATCTGAGGAACAACACCGGAGAGCTTGCTTGTCTTATCAATCAGCTTTCCGTAAAAATCAAACAGCTTGTTGCCTTCGCGAAGGTTTGCACCGTCTGAATCATAAATACCTACAACAGGATATCCTGTTGCAGCGGCCATATCGAACAGCTTTTCCAGTTTGGAAATCAGTTTTGCGGACACCGAGCCGTTTTCGCATTCGGTATTCTGTGAAAAAGCATAAACACAAGCGCCCTCAACAGTACCGAAACCGGCTACCACCGAAGCAGAACCCGAAAGGGAATCCAGCCGAACAAACGAGCCTTCATCAAAAAGCATACCCAGTCTCTGACCGGCGGGACTTTCTGCGGCATCGGAATATGCTTTGGATAAATCGGCAATCTTTTTTTCTAAACCCATATTGCGTTTTCCTCCAATTTATGTTTGATTGAAAATTAACGATATCTTAACTATTATATAATAAATTCTCCTTTATGTAAAGGAAAATTTCATAAATTAATTTAAAGTTTTATGTACAATATTACTAACGGGAAGTGTAAGTTTCTGGTCTTTTTGCGAAAAGCCCAAAGCACTGTAAATATTATCGTTTTCTTTGTCCAGGCAGACAATTTCCAGACAGTAACGGTTGTCACCGTAAGCGGCAGCGGAGCGCACCAAAAAGTCGGCAAGCACTTTATCCTCACAACAAAGGGCATGGATATAAAGTATGTGCTGCATGCTGTCGGTGCTTATTGAAATTGCCCCGAGAGCTGTTCCGTTTTCAGTAAGCTCAAGGGTGGTGTTTTTTTCTTCAAAGCCGTAATTTTTTGCGTTTGATGACGGTTTGACTTCTATCATTTATATACTCTCCGATTCTTATAAAATATCGCCCGAATTGCCCTTGCCGGAGAGATATTTAATCTCCTTTTCCGACAGCGGACGCCAGTCGCCCGTTTTGAGCATACCAAGCTTAACCTTGCCTATGTGGGTGCGTTTAAGGCGAATAACCTCAAGCCCGACAGAATCGCACATCCTGCGGATCTGTCTGTTTTTGCCCTCGTAAATAACGATTTGAAGAACGGTTCTCTCATCCTCGCGGGCAAGTATGCGCACGTCGGGCGGGGTGATTTTTTCATCGTCGATAAGGGATAGGGCTGCAAGCCGGTCAATCTGATCGTCGGTCGCTTTGCCGCGCACCGTTACCCTGTAAGTCTTTGAAATGTGGGTAGAGGGGTGCATAATGCGGTTGGCAAATTCGCCGTCGTTGGTCATTATCAGCAGACCTTCGGAATCGCGGTCAAGTCTGCCGACAGGGTAGACCCTTGTCTCGCAGTTTTCGGTAAGCTGAGCAACACACTTGCGTCCCAGCTCATCGCTCATTGTGGTAACAAAACCGCGCGGTTTATTGAGCATAATGTAAACGAGCTTCTTTTCGTTGACAATACGTTTTCCGTTTATATAAACCTTATCGTTTTTTGGGTTGATTTTATCGCCGATGGAGGCAATTTTTCCGTTGACTTTAACTCTGCCGGAGGCAATAAGCTCTTCGGCCTTTCTGCGCGAGGCATAGCCGCACTCGGATATGTATTTTTGCAGCCTTAAACTCTGGTCTTTCACTTTTAACCTCCGAAAATGTATTGTTATACCGCCGCTATTGCCGCAGCCAGATCGGAAAACCATCCTGTTGTCATTGCGGCAACCTCCTGACCCGCAAGAATGGGAACAGAAGCTACGGTCGTTCCGTTATATGTATAGTCGATGCTTCCCACCTGCTGCCCTTTTTCAAGAGGAGCGTAAGTAAAAACAGGAAGCCTTATCTCACGCTCAACGTCCTTCTGAACGGATGTGAGCATTTTGACTTTTTGGACATTCTGATCGCAGTAAAGCGAAATAGTGCGCGAAGATCCCCCTACAACCGGCAGCGTGATATCTCCAAGCTCGGTGCTGACTGTGTAATCGCTGTAAAGAGTAAAACCGTATTCCAGCAGGGTAACGTGGTCGTCCCAGTCGAAGTGGTCGTTAAGAGTAACGCATACAAGATGAACACCGTCACGCTCTGCAGAAGATACAAGACAACGGCCGGCTTTATCGGTAAAGCCGGTTTTTATACCGTTTATACCTTCAACCTTGTTATTTCGCAGGAGCTTATTGTGGTTTGTCAGATACCTTGTATAGGGAGGATTGCCGTATTGCCTTGTTGTGGATTTTACGGAGCATATTTTGGCAAATTCGGGATTTTTCATAGCCTCAATGCCAAGACGGGCTAAATCGTACGCGCTGGTGTAATGCTCGTCGGCGTCAAGTCCTTCAGGGTTGGCAAAGTGTGTATTTGTCAGACCGAGCTGCCTTGCACGTTCGTTCATCATATCGACAAAGGCTTCCTTAGAGCCCGCAATGCGCACCGCCGCCGCGTTTGCAGCATCGTTACCGGAATTGAGCAGCATACCGTAAACAAGCGTGCGCATGGTGACTGTATCTCCGGCAATAAGATACATACTTGTGCCGGTCACGCCCAGCATATCCTCGGTAACGATGAATTCCTCATCGAGATTGTCCGATTCAAGAGCCAGCATAGCTGTCATAATTTTGGTCGTGCTGGCCATGGGCAGACGTAAGTTTTCCTGTTTTGCGTAAAGAACCGTTTCGTTGCCTGCGTCCATAAGAATTGACGCGGCTGCGGAATCGGTAACGGCTAATGTTTTTACGGCAGGAACAAACACTGCAAACAAAAATGTAAAAATGGCAAGCAGAGCAGTAATTTTATTTCTCAATTTATATCACCAAACCTCTCGGTCAATAATATGCCTGCGGCACCGGGGTTATTATTCGGTGACATCCTTTTTGTTTTCAATTTTTTCTTCAAATCTTCTGTATGCTCTTTTATTTTTCTTTGAGTTGCTGGCAATAATATCGCTTACCTTATCAACAAGGTCGGGTACCATGCCGACAACCTTATCGGCTGTGTTGTTTTCGGGACTTATCTGCAGAAGACGTACGTCGCCGCCGTTAATAACAATAAATGCGATAGGGGCGATGGTAACTCCCGCACCTGCACCGCCGCCGAAAAGATTGTCATCATCAGGTTTTTTGGAGTTGAATTCCGAGCCGCCCGACGCAAATCCGTACATTACCTTTGAAACAGGGATAACCGTAGTGCCGTCGGGAGTAGTTATCGGGTTACCGACAATAGTATTGACATCTACCATTTGTTTGATTTTATCAAGTGTAGTTCCCATAAGACCTTCTATAGGACGATCACTCATGATAAACACCGCCTTTTCAGATTTATAAATTAAAATAAATATCAGCTTTGATTATAAGTATAATATAAAAGTTTTTATTTTGCAATAGCCTTAAGACCTTTAATTAAAGCTCCGAGCGCTCCGCTGAGAATAAAGAAGGGCATTATTCTTGCCTTCATGACAAGACGCACCTTTGTTTCGGTCTGTGTAAACACAGGTGCTATTTTTATTCTGTGTCTGAATTTCCTGACATGGTTTTTAATAAAGCTTACGGCAG
>JAFRVM010000093.1 GCA_017438505.1 Clostridia bacterium
AAAGCCGTTTTTTGCAAAATTGGAAATTTCGTACTGATTATAACCTTTTTGCGCCATACTCTCGCAGAGATTTAAGTAAAGCTCGGAGGAGAGTTCGTCGTCGGCTGCGCCGAGGGTTTCTTTTTTATCAAAAAAGGGGGTGCCCGGCTCGATTTTGAGCATATACGCCGAAATGTGCGCGGCTCCCGCCTTTGCGGCAAAATCGGCCGAATACTCCAGACTTTCTGCCGTCTGCAATGGGATTCCCACCATGATATCAAGGGAGATATTTTCTATGCCGCATTTGTGTGCGCCATCCACGGCACGCAGAACATCGTCGGGCGAGTGCCTTCTGCCCAGTGCAGAGAGCTCTTCGGGCACAGCAGACTGCATCCCCATGGAAATTCTGTTTACCCCGCACCGCGCAAGGGCTTCAAAGCTCTTTGAAATATTCGGAGCGGGATTAACCTCCACGGTAAATTCTTTAGGCGTGCCGAAGGTTTTTACAGCCTTTTCCAGCACCTTTGCGAGCCGCTCTTCTCCGAGCTGCAAAGGCGTTCCGCCGCCGATGTAAATTGTGTCGCAGGTTTCACCCGAATACTTTTCAATCTCCGAAAGCAGAGCGCTTGTGTACCTATCTTTAAGCCGGTCGCCGGCTTTAAGGGAGTAAAAATCGCAGTAGGGGCATTTGCCGTCGCAAAAGGGGATATGAATATAAGCTCCAAGGGGCATAAATGCTCTCTCCATTAAAAAGACAGACGCCAAAAAGGTGCGCCTGTCTTTAAAAATTTAAATCCAAAATTACATACTGCCAATCATATCTTTGTTCTGGACTATGTAAACGATGCCCGAAATAAGGGTAAGCGCGGCGGTTATCCAAAGGAAAATCTGACCGAGGATATTTGCCCACTGTACCACGGTGTCAAAAACGCCGGATTTCATAACGCCGAAAATACCCGTGTCAATAAGCTGAATAGCCCACTGGAAGACAAAAATGGCAATAATGGCGATCATCTGGCTGACCGTTTTGACCTTGCCCCACATATTTGCGGGAATAACCCTGCCCTTGCTGGCGGCGACCATTCTCATGCTTGTTACGGCGAACTCGCGCGCAAGCACAATAATTAGCACCCACGAGGAGCAAAGGCCTATCTCGATAAAGCAGATAATCGCGGCGGCCACAAGCAGCTTGTCGGCAACCGGGTCGGCAAGCTTGCCGAAATCGGTAATAAGGTTGCGGCTGCGCGCTATTTTGCCGTCAAACATATCGGTAAGCGCGGCGGCGCCGAAAACAAGTCCAGCCCACAAAAAGTTGTGGGGTATATAGTCGGCAAGAATGAGCCACGACATAACGGGCACAAGAAGCACGCGCGCAAGTGTTAGTTTATTTGGTAAGTTCATTTATTCTTCCTCCTTCAGGCTTCCGAAGAGGTCGCCCTCAATGGCCTCTTCAATGCACACGGTGACAAACTGACCGGGCGAGGGACGTTTTTTTGCGGTAAAGAATACCTTACAGTCTATGTCGGGAGCGTCGGCGTAAGAACGTCCGAAAAAACATTCGGCGTATCTGTCGTAGCTTTCGACAAGCACGGTCATCTCGGTGCCGATTTTACCTTCGCACCAGTCTTCGAGTATAAATAGCTGCTGCTCGGTTATAATTTCGGCACGCCGCTGCTTTTCGTCCTCGTCAACAGCACCGGGCAGGGTTGCCGCAACCGTGCCCTCTTCGGCACTGTAGGCAAAGCACCCGAGGCGTTCAAACCGGGTGCGCTTTACAAATTCGCAGAGCTGATCAAACTGCGCTTCGGTCTCGCCGGGGAAGCCCGCAATAAGCGTTGTGCGCAGCACAAGGCCGGGTATACGCTGCCGCAGTTTTTCTATAAGAGCGGGTATGGTCTCTTCGTCCCCGCTGCGATTCATTGCCTTTAAAATATCGGCGTTTACGTGCTGCAGGGGAATATCCATATATTTTACTATTTTTTCTTCGCCGGCGATTACGTCAATAAGGTCGTCGGTGACCCGCTCGGGGTAGCAGTACAGAACCCTTATCCAGCGCAGGTCCTCGATTTGGCAAAGCTTTTTAAGCAGCATATCAAGCCGCGGCCTGCCGTAAATATCCTCGCCCCAGCGGGTGGTGTCCTGAGCAATTACCACAAGCTCGCGCACCCCTCCGGCGACAAGAGCTTTTGCTTCCTCTAAGATATTTTCAAGCGTGCGGGAGCGGAAGCGTCCGCGTATCTGCGGAATTGTGCAGTAGGAACAGCAGTTGTCGCAGCCCTCGGCAATACGCAGATATGCAAAAAATTTCGGGGTGGTCAGCACACGCTCGCCGTCAATGGGAAGCGATATGTTTTCGCCTGTCTGCAAAACCCTTTCGCCCGCCATTACTCTCTCCAAAACCGAGCAGATATCGCTGTTTGCGCCCAGTTTTACAACGGCGTCGACCTCGGGCAGGTTGTCCATTATCTCCTGACTGTAGCGCTGGGCAAGACAGCCGGTGACTATTATTTTTTTAATTCGACCCTCTTTTTTCAGGGTGCCGAGCTCAATTATCTCGTTAATAGAGTCCTGCTTTGCGCTCTCGATAAAGCCGCAGGTGTTTACAATGGCGATATCGGAAAGAGCGGGGTCGCCGCAGATTTCGTATCCGCCCTCGGCAATAATATTCAGCAGTATTTCGGCGTCCACCTGATTTTTTGGACAGCCTAAAAATACCATTCCAACTTTAGTCATCAGAAAAATCCTCTCTGTCGGTAAAGCGTTTGACGGCGCGTTTTATCGCGTAGGAGTTATAACCCATCCGGGAAAGCGAGGCAAAGGTCTTTTTTATCTGAGCCTCGTCCCCGAGTTTTGCGGAATATTTTTTTGAAATCAGCTTATCAAGCTGGTCGTCTTCATCGGGCTCAAGAGAATCCACGGCATTTTGGGCGGTTTCTTTATCAATGCCCTTTGCGCAAAGCTCAAAAATAGTGCGCTTTGCGGAATAAAGCTTGTCAAACAGCATGGTCTGCGCCCAGTGCTCGGCACTCCGCTCATCGTTTATAAGCCCTTTTTGCTCGAATTTTTCAACGGCTGCCTCGGCAGCCTCCCGACCTGTGACCCGTGAGAGCCGCTCGATCATGGTCTTTTTGGAATAATCGCGCGCCGAGAGCATCCACGCGCCGCGGTTTTCCGCCTTTTTTCGCATGGAATCGGCGGCAAGCTGCGCCAAAACCTCCTCGGGGATAAGCGTTCCCGGGGCTATATGATTTTTGTAAACGTCGGTCTGGCGCATAACGGCAACGCACACGCCGTCCGACCAAAGCTCTACAAGTTTGCCGTTTTTCTTTTTAAGCTCGTCAATTTGCAGCATTAATCTTCAACAACTATGTCGATATCGGCCTTTTCGGCGGATTTGCGAGCCTTGGGCTCCTTTTTGACGGCGGGCTCATCGACAGGCGCGGAAGCGGGAGCGGAGGCGGGATCGGCCTTCTTTTCGACCTTTTCAGCCTTTTCTCTGCGGATGTTTTCCACCGATTCAATAATTTTGCGCTCGATTTCCGCTGCAAGCTCGGGCTTTTCACGAAGCAGCTTTTTGGAGTTGTCCCTGCCCTGAGCTAATCTATCGTCACCGTAAGTAAACCATGAGCCGGACTTTTTGACGATGCCCTCTTTTACGCCGAGGTCGAGAATTTCGCCCTCGTGGGAGATGCCCTCGCCGTACATTATATCGAACTCCGCCTCGCGGAAGGGGGGAGCGACCTTGTTTTTAACTACCTTTACCCTTGTGTGGTTGCCCACTATCTCGGAATTTACCTTCAGGCTCTCCACCCTGCGCACGTCAAGACGGACGGAGGAATAGAATTTTAACGCGCGTCCGCCGGGGGTGACCTCGGGGTTGCCGAACATAATGCCCACCTTTTCACGCAGCTGGTTGATAAATATGGCTACGCAGTTGGATTTTCCTATGCCGCCGGCAAGCTTTCTCATAGCCTGGGACATAAGACGTGCCTGCGCGCCCACCGTAACGTCGCCCATTTCGCCATCGATTTCCACCTTGGGAACAAGAGCGGCTACCGAGTCGACAACAATAAGATCAATTGCGCCCGAGCGCACAAGAGCGTCGGTGATTTCCAGCGCCTGTTCGCCGGTGTCGGGCTGGGAAACAAGCAGCGAGTCTATATCAACGCCCAGAGCCTTGGCGTAAACCGGATCAAGGGCGTGTTCAACGTCAACATAAGCCACCTCGCCGCCGTTTTTCTGAGCCGCGGCGGCGCAGTGCAGGGCAAGGGTGGTTTTACCGGAGGATTCCGGTCCGTATATCTCGACTATTCTGCCGCGGGGAAGTCCGCCGATGCCCAGCGCCAGGTCAAGTGAGAGCGAGCCTGTGGAAATGCTCTCCACATTGAGGGTGGAGTTTTCACCCAGTTTCATAATAGCGCCTTTGCCGAAGCGCTTTTCTATCTGTTCAAGAGCGGTGGCAAGAGCCGCCTGTTTATCTGTCTGAGCCATAACGGTAAAATCCTTTCTTTATTTTCTGCCCGCAAAGCCTGCGCGGCGGGAGGGGCTGTAAGCCTCGCCCGAATAGTAGTTGGAAACCGAACCCATAAAGCCCGAACGCACGGGGGAGTTGACCGTGACGACGCCAAGAACATCTGCGCCGGTGCCCTCAAGCATCTCGATGGTGGAGGAAAGCTCGTCCGAGCGGGTGTGTCCGTACTGGGCAACGACAACGCAGCAGTCAACCTTGCCGGAAATGGAGGTTGCGTCTGGGACTATCTCGACCGCGGGAGTGTCGATAATGATGTAGTCAAACTGGTCGTAAACCGCCTCTAAAAGCTCGTCCATGATAGCGCTGTCGAGCAGGTCTGCGATATCTACGTTTGTAAGACTGCTGTTGGAGGCAGTTATAACGTAAAGATTGCGGTTTGAGGTTTTGCAAATCGTGGTGGCGAGGTTGGTTTTGCCGAGCAGCAGGTCGGCAAGTCCGAAGGGGGAGTCGATACGCATCTGCATTTTTACCGATGGACGGCGCATATCTGCCTCAATAAGCAGCACCATGGCGTTTGTCTCGGCAAGCGCGGTCGCAAGGCCTACGGCTACCGAAGTTCTGCCGTCCTTGGGGGAAGGGCTGCATATTGCGATTGATTTGGGCGAGCCTTCGGCATACTTTACCGCCGAGCGCAAAATGCGGTAGGCGTTGCTTATGCGGTTGCTGTTCTGCACATCGTTGTGTGAACGGGTTTTTGAAGGTATAGAGGCTATAACGGTCTTTTTTGCGAACTTGGTTATTTTATCATGCGTGTGTATGGTTTTGTCAAGGGAGAGGGAGATAATCTGCCATACCGAAAAGCCCAAAAGTCCGATTATAAGGGCTGCAAGCCCCGATCTGAAGGCAGGAAAGAAGCGTGAATAGGTCTTTCGGATGGTAGCCTGTTCCAGCTCTTTTGCGGTATATTCGCCGGCAAACTGCAGTTCTATTGTCTCGCAGGCAACGTCGGCAAGAGTTTTTGTAAAGGAGAGAGCGCCGATATCGTCCTTGGGAAAAAGAACGGTAATGCGCAGCACGCTCGATTCGTTGGTTTGAACCACGCTTACGTTTTTGGTAAATGAAGCGGCCTTGTAATCGAGCTTTTCTCTCTCGAGAGCAGTACCAACCGCCGTGCTGTTCTGAATAATGTCAATACATTTTGCTGCGGTTTTGCTGGTAAGCTCCTCTTTTATGTTCTGGTCGGAGAGGGTTGCCGCCGTGCTGTTGGAGTTTATCATAATTGATGTGGTTGTCTCGTATTTTACGGTGGAAAAGGCGTAAACGATCAGAAAAACAACCAAAAACGATGCTGCCGCTATGATGGATAGCAGCCGTGAACGGCGGGCGCACAGACGTATAAATTCGCCGAATGATGATGTGCTCATTAAAAAGAATCCCCCTGTAAACAGATTTGCGGTCAAACTGCACATACTTACAGCTATTCTATACTATTATAAATCGAAACGAACTAAAGGTCAACTTAAATTTATGACAATATGGGGTAAATTGATGAAAAATTAATAAATTCAGAAAATACGTGGCTTTTTAATGTAAAAACCAAAAAACAAAAAGCCTCCCTTGCCCTAAAGGGAGGGGGACCGCGCCAGCGGTGGAGGGATTATCAGTATAAATTTAGTAAATAACAATCACTCAGTCAGCTTCGCTGACAGCTCCCTTTACACAAGGGAGCCTTTTAGACCGCCAAAAGTTTTGCAATGCCAAGGCATCAAAACCGGGCTTTGCCCGGGGCTCCCCGCACAAACCAAAATGGACAGCACATGATGCTGTCCATTTTCTCTGTACGATTAAAATTTATTGCTGTCGCAAAAAGTTGCGTGATGTCAAAGCATCAAAAGCGGGCACTGCCCGCCGTGATGCAACACATGGGAAGCGGACGTTGTCCGCCCCGC
>JAFRVM010000006.1 GCA_017438505.1 Clostridia bacterium
GGTGGTCGGCGGAGAGAGCGGGCCGAACGCCCGCGTGTGCTGCTACGACTGGGTGCTTGATTTAAGAGAGCAGTGCAAAAGCAAAAAAGTTGGATTTTATTTTAAGCAGACCGGCGCAAACTTTTTCAAGGACGGAAAAACATATAAAATACCGAGAAAATTTCAGCATATTCAGGCCCGCAAGGCCAATATCGATTTATAAAACGGAGAGATAAAATTGAAAATCTACGCGGATTGTATAGCCTGTCAGCTTGACAGGCAGCTTGCAAATGTAAAACATCAGACAGATGAAACAAAAAAAGTGGACTACATAAAAGAGGTGTGCCGTATAATGTCGCAGTTTGACAGCAGGTATTCCTCCCCTGTCGCCCTTTCGGAGATAAACAGGGCGTATGTTCGGTATTTCGGCTCGCCGGTAAGCTACGAAAAGGAAAAGCGGGAATTTGACGAATTTTTACTGTCATTTAAGGATGAAATAGAAGAAAAGCTGAAAATTTCTGACGACCCGCTGACCCTTGCTCTCAAATATGCGAGCGTGGGCAACTACATCGACTTCGGTGTGTACCGAAATGTCCAGTCCTCCACCCTGCTCGCGCTTTTTGACTCTGTAAACGACGAACAGCTCGACAGCCTGACCCTTGAAAGCTTTAAAAGAGATTTGAGCTGTGCTGAAAGTCTTGTATATCTTACAGACAACTGCGGCGAATCGGTGCTCGACGCACTGTTTATAAAAACAATGAAAAAGCTTTATCCCACGCTGAAAATTGATATCATCGTGCGCGGCTCGGCGGTACTCAATGACGTCACACTCCAGGACGCAAAGCGCGTGGGACTTGACGCTCTCGCGCCCATAACCCCCAACGGCACTGGAATTCCCGGCACGCAGCTCGATATGATCAATAAAGAATCACGCCGACTTATTGAAAACGCCGATTTGATAATATCAAAGGGGCAGGGAAATTTTGAGACTCTGCAGGGATGCGGCTTAAATATTTACTATATTCTGCTTTGCAAGTGCGATCTATTTGTAAAGCTGTTTGGCTTGCCAAAGAACAGTAAAATCTTCGCAAACGAGCGCACGCTGATATTCCCAAAACAATAGCAAAATGCCCACCGGAAAACCGGTGGGCATTGGTTTTATTCGGGCAAAGTCCACTTGCCGTTTTCGTCCCTGATTATTCTGCCGCCGAGAGACGCGTATTCCACACCCGCTTCAAACAGAGGTGTAACAACACTGCCCATGCGTGTAAAGCCCATGAGCTTTGCGCTCTCTTTTACAAGATCCTCATGAGACAGACCCATCTGGTCGCGCAGAACCTGCACGGCGGCGTTTGCCGCCTCCTGCAGAGGCACGTCCTTTGCGTCACGCTTGTAAAGAGCCGAAAGATTGGCTCTTATCTCATCGTAGCTTTCGGGATTCTGACCGTGCTTCCAGTAGAACTTTGTGTCACCCTGAATGGTAAACATCAATCTGCCGTTGCGGTAGATTTCGTTAAGATAACTCTGCAGCTTTGCGGTTATTCTTGTAATACCGTAACTCTGCAAAACTCTTTTTGTAAGCAGGCTTTCGCTTATCGGAGCTTCAAATTCGATAACATCAAGCACCTTCTGACAAAGCTTTGCCTTGTTTTGGAGCAAAAGCAGCTCTTCGGGAGAAATTTCAAGCTGTTCAAGTTCTGTAAAGCTATATGAGCTTACAGCATCCTTTTTATCACCGATTTCACGGCTTAAACCCGCGAAAAGTTCAGGATTTCCAGCCTTTTCTACATTATCTTCCAGATTGATGGCCTCAGCCTCTCCTGTCAAGTCATTGTCCTTTGCAATATCCTGCGGCTCTTTGGGCGGGATTTCCACGTCATTTTGGATAGATTCAAGCACGGCATAAATCTTTTCAAGTTCTTTTTTAGCGTTGTCCCACCAGTCCATCGTCCATACGCGGTGGAGCTTCCAGCCGAGACCCTCAAGAACTCCGGTCTGAGCTATTTCGCGGTCGCGGGTGGTTTTAGCTTCGCCGTAGCCCGCTCCGTCAAGCACGATACCGAGAATATACCTCTGCTCGTTCTTCGGGTCGACAACGCCGATATCCACTCTGTAACGGGAATGACCCACCGCCCTGTCGGCGCGGTAGCCCTTCTGCTTGAGGGCTGCGCAGATAGAATCGGCAATGCCGCCGGTGTTCTCTTTATACTGACGCGCCGAGTTTTCATCCGCAAGCAGCTTGCCGTTCGCGGCAAAATCCAAAAACTCACGCAGAGCGACAACACCCTTTGCGCAGGTGCGCGAAAGGTCTATCTGATCGGGATAAAGGGTGGAAAATACAATCATCTCGCACCGTGCACGGGATACGGCTACATTAAGTCTGCGCCATCCTCCGTCACGGTTAAGCGGGCCGAAGTTCATGGAAACCTTGCCCTGACTGTCGGCGCCGTAGCCGACCGAGAAAAGTATAACATCTCTCTCATCGCCCTGGACGTTTTCAAGATTCTTGATAAACAGCGGCTCCTGACCGCCGTACGCCCATTCATCAAGCTTTGGATCCGTGCGGCAGGCCTCGGAGAGCAGGTCGTCAATAAGGTTTTGCTGAGTTACGTTGAAGGTGATTACGCCTACGCTCTGTTTGCAGAGCTCTTCATCGTGGCAGCGGCGCTTAATTTCCTCAATCACCGCTTCGGCTTCCGCCCTGTTTTGACGGGTCTTGCCCCTGTCAAAGCAGCCTTCGATATGCACAAAGCTTACCTTGGACTCCCTCTCGTTTACCGAGGGGAATGTGTACAGCTTATTTTCGTAAAAACGGCTGTTTGAGAATGCGATAAGGCTCTCGTGGCGGCTGCGGTAGTGCCACAGCAGATGGGTGCTTGGCATATTTATCGCAAGGCAGTCATCAAGGATGCTCTCAAGGTCTTCGATTTCAATATTATCCTCATCGACCGTATTGGACATAAAGAAGGTGGTCGGCGGCATCTGGTTGGGGTCGCCCACGATTATGGCGTCCTTTCCCCTTGCAAGAGCTCCGACCGCCTTGCAGGTGGGAAGCTGGGAGGCCTCGTCAAATACGATAATATCAAAGGGCTCGCGCTTGGGGTCAAGATACTGCGCCGCAGAAATCGGGCTCATAAGCATACATGGGCAAAGTCTCGGCAGCAGTGCCGGAATCTGCTCAAACAGCTTTCTTATGCTCACTCCCCTGCCTCCGCTGCGAATCGCCTTCTGCAAAACGCCTATCTCGGAACTCTGCGCGGCTTCCTTAGCAAAATTGGGAATACGCGAAGCAAGACGGCAGTAGATTTCCTGCTGAGTGAGCTCCTGGATCTGCGCGTCCATGCGTTTGTACTGCTCGATTTTTTCGTTGAATACCGCGCCCGAGAACTCATTGAGCACCTCGCTGCCGGTAATGGTGTACGCGGCAAGCGTGCCAAAGGCACATTTTTTATATGCGCTTACGATATTTTCATGCTCAAGTCCCGCGCAGTAGGCCTTTACAACCGGCGCAAGTCCTGCGTTTTCGGCCTCGCCGACAATACTGCGCCAGGTTATCCACTCTTTAAGCGAATCAAAGTTGTTCTTTATGGCGTCGCACATTTCTATCTGCTGCGCAAGCCAGTCGGAGGATGAGCTTTCCTCTATCGAAAGCAGTTTATAAAAGCTGTCTTTACAGGGCACAAACTGCCGCCACTCGGTATTAAAGTTATCAATTTCCGCGTAGTAATCACGCAGCGAGGCGCATTGAAGTCTGAGCCCGTCGTCACCGCAGATTTCATTGAGTTTCTGTGCGCTGCTTCTGGCCTCGTCGGAAAGAGCCTTGATATGCTGCCAGTCGGTCTCATCTCCGTTGTAGAGGTTGCCTAGATCCATGCCGTAAACCTTAAAGAGATTGTCGGCGGCGGCTCTTTCGGCCTGATATGTCGCAAGGTCGGCAAAGTGAATTGCAAGCGAATCCTTATCAACAGGCACTCTCTGGTAAGCCGAAAGGCGTTTTGCCATTCCGCTAACGCCTATGCTTTTTGCAAGAAACCATTTTTCGTTGGTATTTCTCAGTTCATTGGAGAGAGCAACTCCGTCCTCGGCAAAAAACTCATCCGTCCACACCTGAGAGAGCTTGCTTCTAAGAGCATCAGCGTTGAGATATCGCTCGGCCATCTCGTGAATATCACGGGTATACTTGTTTATGTTTTCCTGAACGGCCCACGCTCTGGGTATGCGTTTCCAAATATCGAGCTGACCGCTTATCTCGGCGATTTTTGCAAGCTTTGCATAGTCTCCGGGCATCTTTTTGCCGAGAATTTCCACGAGCGCGGAGCAGGCCTCCTGCATTTTTTCAAGTTCACCGCGGTACTCTATAACCCCCTGCGCCGCGTCGGCTTTAAGCTGCTGAGAGTATGCGGTACAGCCTATGCTTGCAAGCGGGTGACCGCTCGGGTGACCCACAGCCTTTGCCGCTGCGACAAGCCGTTCGACAAGCACCTGCTGGGTCTCGAGCAGTTCGGGAGTCATATTCGGGGCAAAGCCCTTGTCAAAGGGCGGAATTTCCGGCGCTTTTTTGTTTTCTTCGTAAATATTTATGATTTTATAAAGGGTGAGACCGCAGCCGAGCTTTTTGTGAAGCTCGCTCGAATAGCTGTCGAGCTCACTGCGAAGTCTGGCCAATCTCTCCGACTTTGCGGCAAATTCCTCGGCGGTTGTTTCCTTTGTGACCTCGGTAGCCGTGCGAAGCTGGTCGAGCACGCTGCGTTTGCTCGCCTTGTTGGAGTGAAGCTCCATACAAAACGGTGCAAGACCTATACGTTTGAGTCTGCGCCAAACCACCTCGAGAGCCGCCATTTTTTCCGCAACAAACAGCACCGTTTTGCCCTGTGCCAGAGCATTGGCGATAAGCGCTGTAATGGTCTGGGATTTGCCCGTTCCGGGAGGTCCGTGGAGCACAAAGCTCTGCCCCTTGCAGGCAGATTCAATGGCAAAAAGCTGCGAAGCGTCTGCGGGCAGAGGCAAAAACACATTCTCTTCCGGGACGTGCTCGCCGATGTCCATCTCCTCGCACTCCCACGCCAGCTTTCCGTCCATAAGACTGCGCACAACCTTGTTTTTGGCAAGGTCGTCCGAGCGGTTGCGGATATCGTTCCACATAACAAACTGTGAGAAGGAGAATATTCCGAGATATGCCGATTCCAGCACATCCCAGCGGTTTTGAGCCATTACCGCCTTGCGCAGCACGGTAAATACCGTGCGGGTGTCTATTCCGTGCTCGTCAAGCGGCAGAGGGTCAAGCCCTCCCACCGAAATTCCGAAATCCTGTTTTAATTTTTCAAGCAGAGTAATATTCATCTGCGGCTCATCGTCGCGCAGACGGATAACATAGCCCTGTTCGGCAGATTTTCTGACAATATCCACCGGCAAAAGCACAATGGGTGCATAACGGGGTTTTGTGCTGCGTTCGGTCTCGTACCACCGCAGAAGTCCCAGCGCAAGATAAAGTGTGTTCGCGCCGTTTTCCTCCATGGAGGTCTTTGCGCTGCGGTACAGCTCTTTTATTGAGCGTTTGAGCTCGCCGTCTGTAAACGCCGAGCGCAGGCGTTTGTTTTTAAATTCGGAAGAGATAACGTCGGCGCATGAGCCCAGCTCATGCAGATTTTCAAAGTCGATATCTCCGCCCGGTTTCCAGTCGGCGGGACGGGCAAGCACCGAGAAATCGCTTCCGTCTGAAAGTGCGTTTTCCAGCTCGTCAAGAGAAGACGATAAAACAGGCACAAGATTTTTGGTAAATCTTAAATTTATAAGGGAATTTCTTATGCCCAAATCAAGAAGCTTGCGCTCCCACTGGGTCTTTTTGGTTACCGTTTCTTCCTCGGCGGTAGGAACGGTAAAATAGGGAGTGCCCACCGCTTTGGGCTCGGCAGTGAGCTGCTCGGGTGTTCTAAGCTCCTGCTCAATCTTCCATGAGCTCTCGTTTGCCACTCTCACCGGCAGAGGAAGTATTCCGCTAAGTCTTGCGCGGTTGACGTCGATGAATAATTCAATAGGCTCGCTAAGCTGCTTGCGGGCAGCCTGCGCCGCCTCGTCAAAGGAGGCTTTTTTGCCCGCGGTAAAAAGGGTGCATTCCACAACCGCTATCTGGTCGATACCCTCGGCAAGACGCTTGGTTAAAAATGTTGGGTCGTCCTGTACCGCTTCGGGGAAAGACAAGTCCTCAAGCCAGACGCCGGCAAAAATGTGACCGGGTTTTAGTATCAGAAGCGGGTGCAGTCCCGCCGCTTCAAGGCAGGATGCGTATAAAAGGGTCAAATCAAGACAGGTTCCCAGTCTCTGCTCGATAACCGTACCGCAAAGGCGCACGCGCTGTCCCGAGCTCTCAAAGCTTGCGGGAGGGACGGCGTAAACAATATTAAGTTCCTGCAGCGCGCCGTAAATCGCCGCCGCCTGCTTCAGCACTCGGTTTGCGTCCATCGTCTGATAGCCGTCAAGCGAAGGATCGCCCGTCCAGACCTCCAGAAGCTGAGAGGCACGCAGATTAATTTTTGCGATATCAGGGTAATTGGGTGTCACAAAGGAAGTTAAAAGCTCGGGGTACATACCGTAACCGTGCCACTGGTCAAAGGCAAGCGCTGTTGTCTGCGCCTGCTGAGCGCATACAAGCTCCCCGCCGCATATAAGCTTAACGGTAAAGGTGCCGGTCACCTTTTCGGTAAGCCCCGCAAGATAACCGCTGTCGGGAACAAGTCCGACCTCCTTGACGCTGTATGTACTGCCCGCGGGAATGATGTCAATATGCAAACTAAAGGGTTTGCACACAGGCGGGTCGCACTCAACTGTAAGCTGAGCGTTCTCTATTGTTTTTTCCGAATTATTGACTATTACCGCAGATTTTACCGCCGGCACGCGGTTCTGCCACAGCGCGTAGTTTATTACAGGCACAAAATCAAACTGCGCCTGCACGTCCTTCCACTGCTCCGAGGGCTCGGCGGGGATCTTAGAAATGTCCTCAAAAGCTTCAAATATTCTATCGTTGTCAGCCGTCATATTGCAGACCTCCAAAGCCGTTTTTATAAAAAACCGTTTCATTTTATTATAACTGAAAACGGGCGCAAAATCAATCAATTTAGCATAAAAAAAGCGCTCCGATATGCACAGGGCACATTGGAGCGCACAAAATTCATTTTTATGTTATAAAGAGGCGGCCTGCACTCTGTTGCGGCCGACATTGAGACAACTGTAAACCTTCCCGTCATCGGATATCATGGACACAAGCAGTCCCGAAACACCCATACATACCTTTTTGATAAATCCGCTGTTATCCTTTCCCGGAATCCCGGTAAAGATCCATCCCGAACGGCGTTTTTTCAAAAAGCTTATGGCGCACTCGGCAGGATCGTCACAAAATTTCACCGTCATCTGCGCACCGTTATCTTTGGAAAGTCCGTATAAGTAATCAATAGCCTCGCACTGTTCTTTTGTCATTTCTCCGCTTTTTTGAATACTTAATACCTCAAGCCTGCAGCCTTCTTTTTCCGCAAAATCTTTTGCGGTCAAAATTATCTTTTCACAATTTTTCTGACTGGTAACGCAGGCGGTTACAGTCTTCTTTTTACTCATAACCTATGGCACACCCCCTTTGTATTTTATGTCAATATTATATATTATAAAATTGTCGGATTTAGCACTAAACAGTTTCAGTTTTTTTAATTTTTTGTAAATATTGCAAAAAACGACCCCGAACTATGCGATTCGAGGTCGTTTTTCGCCTTAAAAGACGTATATTTTATGTTCGAGCAGGCAAGCTGTCGTTATACATAATCCTGCGGTAATATAAAACTATTCCCACGTTTTTTTGACAACTTCGTCCCTATCCAAAACATCAACTATCTTTTCAATCTCATGGTTGTGAATATTGACAACGCCATTGATCAGCGGGATATTGTTTTCCTCCACATCAATATGAGTAGTATCACCAACATCAAAACCCACCCCGCTTACGGTGCTGCAGTTTGCTTCGTAGGATTTAATCTTTGACCATGCCTTGTTGTTAAAAGTCTCCTGTATCCACGTATCGTATCTGCCCGGGGGATCGAATACCACGCACTTAGTAACTGTGGGGCATCTTAATGTTGCTGCTGTTGCAAGATAACCGCCAAGCGAATATCCCGAAACATGTATATTTGAATTTGTTTTTGACAGTTCGTTTATCAAATTAATAGCCTCAACCTCCTGATGAGACATCAGCCCTGCGGCTATCAACGCGTCTGATCCAATATCTCCTGCATCTCCGTTTGTCCCGGCAAAAATGACAAGGGCGTTGCCCTTTCCGTCTGTAATTGAAATGGATTCCATGCCTGTATCGGATTTCCTAACATCTATCTGATCGCGACTGATATTTCTCAAGGGGTCATCAGGCGGTAAATCACTTTCTAAACGTTTAAAAAATTCACCCACAGAATCATCCGCCTGCGAAACATCTGTCCAGATATCGTTAAGCTTCGCATATTCGGCGTCACTGACTTTTGATAGATAATTGTGTAAAAGTACGGGTTTTGTATTGGAAATAGTCCTAAGAGACGCAGATTTGATCCAATCGGGAACAGAGTTTACAGAAGCTTTGCCTCCTGTATTTAAGCTCCGTGCGGCAATGATAATGTCATCCTGAGTCTTTTTATAATTCTTCGCACTCATCCTCAGAAAAGCAGAATATTCCAGCATAAGTCTGTACATTTTCTGAAAATCGTCCTCATAGCCTCTGACCCTTGCGGTGTATGCTGCATTATCCGCACCGTTCCACGCAGCCTGCATATTAACCACTTCGGAATATAAACGCATATAGTTTTTCTGGTAGTCCATCGCAAGCGTTTCGATTTCGGATGCGGCCGCGTTGAGTTGTTCGGGAGAAACCGTAATTCTTCTTGGCATATTTTATCATCTCCAATCCCGCATAAAACAGATTAAATCAAATAGAAAGACATATACCAACCCTATTATAGAATAATGTTATCATACTTATTGTTAAAACTCAATACTTTTGGGGTAAATACCCATTATATTTTGAAATTATTTACATTAATAATACAGGTCGGTTTTAATGTCATCAGCCGCACTTATTATACACCGACACGCCCATCCGGCAGCCTGACGCAAAATAAGACGGTGTAACCCGCTTGAGTTACACCGTCTCATATTTCATACTATGTGTCAACGTTTGCTTAAAAATTTTTAAATTACTGTTTGCCGCCAAGCTCGATTGCGCGAAGGTTATGCACAATAAGGTGAGCTTTTTTGGGGGGAACGCACTTATTTATCGCCTTTTCTACCGATTCGGCGCTAAGAAAACCGAGCTCGCTCAGCACCTTGCCCAAAAGAATAATGTTTGCAAGACCCTTGAGGTCGTTTTCTTCGGCAAGCGCCGTGGCGGGAACATAGAAGGTCTCAACATCTGTTCTCTCAACCTTCTGGTCGATCAGTGAGCTCTCGACAAAAATCTTTCCGCCGGGAACAACGCTGCCGACAAACTTTTCAAGCGAAGGACGGTTCATGGCGATAAGATAATCGGGCTCTGTGATAAGGGGAGAGCCGATGGGAAGATCGGAAATACATACCGAGCAGTTGGCTGTGCCGCCTCTCATCTCGGGGCCGTAGGAGGGAAGCCACGAAACCTCCTTGCCGTCCATAAGTCCGGCATAGGCGAGAATTTTTCCGGCGAAAAGTATGCCCTGTCCGCCGAAGCCTGCAAGCAGAATATTAACTGTACTCATTATTCTTCGCCCTCCTCAGATGTGCTCTTATATACTCCGAGAGGATAATAAGGAATCATATTGTTGCGCAGCCACTCGAGAGCTTCACTCGGCTCAAGACCCCAGTTTGTGGGACAGGTGGAAAGAACCTCGATAATGGAAAAGCCCTTTTTGTTGAGCTGGTTTTCAAAGCCTTTTTTGATAGCCTTTTTTGCGATTGTAACATTCTTGGGGCAGTCAACGGTAACACGCTGAGCAAGTGCAACGCCGTCGAGAGTGGAGAGCATCTCGCAAACTCTGATGGGGTTGCCGGCGACAGATGTATCTCTGCCATAAGGCGTGGTCTGGGTGATCTGTCCGGGCAGGGATGTGGGAGCCATCTGACCGCCGGTCATACCGTAAATAGCGTTATTGATGAAAATAACGGTGATGTTTTCGCCTCTTGTTGCAGCATGAACCGTTTCGGCAGTGCCGATAGCGGCAAGGTCGCCGTCGCCCTGATATGTAAAGATAACGTTATCGGGCAGCGCTCTCTTTAAGCCTGTTGCAACAGCGGGAGCACGGCCGTGAGCGGCCTCTACCATATCGCAGTTGAAATAGTTGTAAGCAAATACCGAGCAGCCAACCGGCGCAACGCCAACCGTTTTGCCTACAATTCCCAGCTCGTCGATAACCTCGGCAACCAGACGGTGAACTATACCGTGGGTGCATCCGGGGCAGTAATGAAAAGGCACATCGGCAAGTGCCTTGGGTTTTTCAAATACAACAGCCATTACTGGGCACCTCCTGAAAGCTTTTTGATCTCTGCAAGCACCTCTGCGGGCGTGGGGATAACGCCGCCGGTTCTTCCGAAGAAGGAAACAGGCTTGCGGCCGTTAACGCAAACGCGAACGTCCTCTATCATCTGTCCCATGCTCATCTCTACGCAAAGGAATTTGGATACGCCCGAGTCGGCGATCTTGGAAAGCTCGTTATCGGGGAAGGGCCAGAGGGTAATGGGACGGAACATACCGGCCTTAATGCCCTGCTCGCGCGCAGAATTGACAGCGCTTCTAACCACACGGGAGGATGCGCCGTAAGCGACAACGATGATATCGGCGTCGTCTGTAAGATAGCTCTCGCTGCGCTGCTCGTTGGCCTTTACCGTTTCATATCTCTTATAACGCTCAATTATCGTTTTTTCGAGTTCTTCGGGCTCAAGATAAAGAGAGTTTATAATATTGCGGGGACGAGCGTTGTTGTGACCGTTTGTAGCCCAAGGCTTTTCGATCTTTTTGCTCTCGCCGATACCTTCAAAGCTTACCGGCTCCATCATCTGACCGAGCATGCCGTCGGCAAGGATCATGGCGGGCATACGGTACTGGTCTGCCTTTTCAAAGGCTGTACCTACAAGGTCAACTATCTCCTGAACGGTCGAGGGCGCGAAAACAAGAAGCTGGAAGTCGCCGTGACCCAGCGCCTTTGTTGCCTGCCAGTAGTCAGCCTGAGAGGGCTGAATGCCGCCCAGTCCGGGACCGCCTCTTTGAACATTGATAATAAGACAGGGTAAATCGGAGCCCGCGATATAGGATACACCTTCGGATTTAAGGCTAATTCCGGGCGAGGACGAGGAGGTCATGACCCTGAAGCCTGCGGAGGACGCGCCGTATACCATATTGATTGCGGCTACTTCAGACTCTGCCTGAAGGAATGTTCCGCCCATTTTGGGCATCTTTTTAGCCATATAAGCGGCAAGCTCGGTCTGGGGAGTGATGGGATAGCCGAAAAAGTGGCGGCATCCTGCGCGAAGAGCGGCCTCTCCGAGAGCCTCGTTGCCTTTCATCAAAACTCTTTCTTCCATTATTGCACTACCTTTCTACCTTAATTGCAACATCGGGACACATCATTGCGCACATTGCGCAGCCAATACACTTTTCTGCATCCACGACTTCGGCGGGATGATAGCCCTTGGCGTTGATAGAATCCTTGCTAAGTGCCAGAATCTTTCTGGGGCAGGCGTTTACGCAAAGCTCACAGCCCTTGCAGATATTCCGGTCGATTGTAACTTTCGGCATATTGCCACCTCCAAATATAATCAATCCCACGGTGTTCCGACAAAAATTTCTATGGGATATATGTCACCTTTTAAATTAACTTTGTCCGCCAGATCTCTGCGCACGGCAGTCGCCGCCAGTGCAAGACCTGTTTTTTGAGCAACCGTCTCGGCGTACTCCTGTGAGCCTTCAATGTCGGCTGCGGTCGTCAGTCCCATAAGGTGGGAATTATTGATAATTCCCGTCGCCTTAATTCGGGAAGCCTGTTCGATTTCGGCCAAAAGTTCGGCGCAGTCATCGCTTTTTTCCGAGAGCGGACGGAATTTATTTATTACATAAAGCACCTGCAGATCGTCTGCGGCGTTTATTCTTCGT
The DNA here is from genome assembly GCA_017438505.1 of Clostridia bacterium. Taxonomy (GTDB): domain Bacteria; phylum Bacillota; class Clostridia; order Oscillospirales; family Acutalibacteraceae; genus RGIG2835. The sequence goes on from JAFRVM010000006.1 coordinate 12,119, forward strand.
GCGAATCTCCCGAGGGCGGTGGCGCCGACGTCGTCCCCTCCCACATCTATAACGACGTGACCTTTTTCGCTGTCGAATATCGAATAAATCTCAGGCGGCAGCGAAGGGATATCGAGATTTGTGTGCGCGTATACGGGAGCGATAAGCTTAATGCCGTAACGGTCGAGCACCCCGCAAAAGTCCGAGGAACGAAAATAAGGATTTACAAGATCTAAATCCACAATAACGGCGTCGCCGTACTTTTTTTGCAGATTGACCGCAAGATTTATGGAAAAATTTGTTTTTCCGCAGCCGTAGTGACCGAGAACAACGGTCAGCTTTGAATCCTTAAGCATTAAAAACCTACCCACCTTCGCATTTAATTAGATATTATACAACCTGAAAGTTATTTTTACAACCGTAAAATTGCGGTTTTTGAGTAAAAAATTGCTTTTTATGCAATTATTATAAAATTTTCCCGGTTTGTGCCGCAAAAATATAAGTTGACCCCACAGGCAAAAAGGGGTAAAATTAATTAAATATATATTTCTTTTCGGAGGTAATTATTTATGTCCTTTGACCGACTTATAAAAGCTATCGATAAAACGGGAAATCCCACAGTCGCGGGTCTTGACCCAAAGCTCGACTATATACCCGATACCATAAAAGAAAAAGCATTTGCGCAGTACGGCAGAGGCTTTGACGGCGCTGCGGCGGCTATTCTGGAGTTTAACAAGGGACTTATCGACGCTCTGTGCGATATAGTCCCCGCTGTAAAGCCCCAGTGCGCATACTACGAGATGTACGGCTGGCAGGGCGTTAAGGCTCTGAGCGAAACGATAGACTACGCAAAGCAAAGCGGTATGTTTGTAATTACCGACGGCAAGCGCAACGATATAGGCTCGACAATGGAGAGCTACGCTTGCGCGCACATAGGCACTACCGATATCTGCGGCGAAAAGCTTGCCGCATTCGGCGCAGACGCTCTTACCGTAAACGGCTATCTCGGCTCGGACGGCATTAATCCGCTTTTAAATATCTGCCGCGAGAACGACAAGGGAATATTTGTGCTTGTAAAGACCTCCAACCCCTCCTCGGGCGAGCTTCAGGATCGCATACTCTCAAGCGGCATTTCAATATATCAACAGATGGGCATTTTTGCCGAAAGCTGGGGCGAGGACACCCGCTCGCTTTACGGATACAGCGCCGTCGGCGCGGTTGTCGGGGCGACTTATCCCCGTCAGCTTGAGCAGATGAGAAAAGAGTGCCCCCACACCATGTTCCTTGTGCCCGGTTACGGCGCGCAGGGCGGCGGAGCAAAGGATATCATTGGCGCTTTTGACGCGGACGGCAGAGGAGCAATAATAAACTCCTCCCGCGCTATTATGTGCGCATACAAAAAGGACGGCTGCTCCCCCGAAGAATACGCCGAAGCCGCACGCCGCGAGGCCATAAGAATGAGAGACGAGATCGCCGCGGCAATCTCCGAAAGGTAATCAAGTAAAAAAGACGAAAGGTTGTTGTCAGTTTTGAGCGGATTTGTTCACCTACATTGTCATACCGAATACAGTCTGCTGGACGGAGCCTGCCGCATCAAGGATTTTGTCAAAAGGGTAAAGGATTGCGGTATGACCGCCGCCGCCATTACCGACCACGGCAATATGCTCGGCACGGTGGAATTTTACAAAGAGGCAAAAAAGCAGGGCATAAAGCCGATAATCGGCTGTGAGGTATACGTTGCTCCCCGCTCCCGCTGCGACAAAACCTTCGGCATAGACAACAAAAACTACCATCTTGTTTTGCTTTGCAAAAACGAGACGGGATATAAAAATCTTATAAAAATGATATCCTCGGCGTGGGTGGACGGTTTTTACGTCAAGCCCCGTGTTGACCGCGAGCTGCTTGAAAAATACAGCGAGGGTCTTGTTGCCCTTTCCGCCTGTCTTGCGGGCGAAATTCCCAGACACCTTGCGGCGGGCGATTATGAACTTGCCAAAGAGACGGTACTTTATTACAAAAATCTCTTCGGCGAGGAAAACTACTATCTTGAGCTTCAGGATCACGGAATACTGGAGCAAAAGCAGGTTGCCCCGCTTATTATAAAGCTCTCAAAAGAGACCGGCGTGGGACTTGTAGTGACCAACGACTGCCACTACATAACCGCCGAGGACGCAAAAATGCACAACATTCTTTTGTGCATTCAGACTGGCACAACGGTTAACGACAACCAGCGTTTTGAGTTTGAGGGCGACGGCTTTTACGTAAAAAGTCCCGAGGAAATGTCGGCGCTTTTCCCCGACTGCCCCGAAGCGATGAGCAACACCGTCAAAATCGCCGATATGTGCAATTTTGACTTTGAGTTCGGAAAAATGAAGCTGCCCCGCTTTGACGTTCCCGACGGCATGAGCCACAGCGAGTATTTCAGAGAGAAATGCTACAAGGGTTTTGAGGAAAGATACGGCGGCGCGGAAAATGAAGAGACCGCCCGCAAAAGGCTTGAATATGAGCTTGGCGTCATTGAGAAAATGGGCTATGTGGACTATTTTCTTATCGTTCAGGACTTTGTTAACTACGCAAAATCTCAGGGCATACCGGTAGGCCCCGGCAGAGGCTCGGGCGCGGGAAGCATCGCCGCCTACTGCATCGGCATCACCGGCATCGAACCCTTGCAGTTCAACCTGCTCTTTGAGCGTTTCCTCAATCCCGAAAGGGTAAGCATGCCCGACTTTGATATAGACTTCTGCTACGAGCGCCGTCAGGAGGTCATCGACTACGTTGTGCGCAAGTACGGTGCAGACCATGTCTCGCAGATAGTCACCTTTGGTACGATGGCTGCCCGAGGCGCTATACGCGACGTGGGCAGAGCTCTGGATATCCCCTACTCCACCGTAGACAAGATTGCCAAAATGGTACCGCAGGAGCTTAATATTACAATTGAGAAAGCTCTTGCACGCGGCGGAGAATTTATGGAAAGCTACCAGAGCGACCCGCAGGTGCGCGAGCTTGTGGATATGGCGCGTAAAATAGAGGGTATGCCCCGTCATACCTCAAAGCACGCGGCGGGCGTTGTTATTACCGACCGCCCTGTTTCCGACTACGTTCCCCTTTCAGTCAACGATGAAGCCACCGTGACTCAGTTTACTATGGTGACCCTTGACGAGCTGGGACTTTTAAAAATGGACTTTCTGGGCCTTCGCACCCTTACGGTTATAAGCGACGCCGAAAAAGAGATACGCAAAAAAATTCCCGATTTTTCGGTAGAAAAAGCTCCGCTTGATGACAAGGCTGTTTATGCCATGCTCTCGCAGGGGCACACCGACGGCGTATTTCAGCTTGAATCCCCGGGTATGAAAAGGGTGCTCGCTCAGCTTAATCCCACCGGCATAGAGGATATTATAGCCGTAATATCGCTCTACCGTCCCGGCCCCATGGATTCTATACCCAGATATATCGAAAACCGCCACAAAGAGGGCAAAATAGCTTATAAATGTCCTCAGCTCGAGCCGATTCTGGACGTGACCTACGGCTGCATGGTATATCAGGAGCAGGTTATGCAGGTGCTTCGCTCGCTTGCGGGATATTCCCTCGGCAGAGCCGATATCGTCCGCCGTGCGATGAGCAAGAAAAAGCATGACGTTATGGAGCAGGAGCGAAACATTTTTATCAACGGTCTTACCGATGAAAACGGAAATGTTATAACCGACGGCTGCGTTCGCCGCGGTATAAGCAAAGAGACAGCCAACGGCATTTTTGACGAGATGAGCAGCTTTGCTTCATACGCCTTCAACAAAAGCCACGCGGCTGCATACGCCTTTGTCGCATACCATACGGCATATTTAAAGTGCCACTACCCCGCTCAGTTTATGGCGGCGCTGCTTACAAGCGTTCTTGAAAGCACCGAAAAGGTTGCAGCATACATTTCCGAGTGCAAAAAGATGGGCATCGAAATTCTTCCCCCGCATGTCAACGAAAGCGAGGCAGGCTTTACCGTTTCAGACGGCAAGATAAGATTCGGTCTTTTGGCAATCGTCAACCTCGGCAAGGGTGTTATCGCCCAGATTATAAAAGAGAGACAGTCGGGCGGCAATTACAAATCCTTTGTGGATTTTTGCAGCAGAATGTACGGCAAGGACCTTAACAGGCGCGCGCTGGAAAATCTTATAAAGTGCGGCGCGCTGGATTTTGCAGGTGTAAACCGCCGTCAGATGCTCGGCACAGCCGAGGCGCTGCTTACCGATATCTACAACAGAAAAAACCGTGAACTTGAGGGTCAGCTTGACTTTTTCAGCGCAATGAGCGGCAATGACGAGGAATACTATTTCCCCATTTCCGAGGCAAAGGAGTATGAGCTTGGCGAGCTTTTGCGCCTTGAAAAGGAATCGGTGGGAATGTTTATAAGCGGACACCCCATAAACGGCTACGCTCCGCTTGCCGAAAGGCTGAATGCCGACAGGATAAGCGATATTTTGCTCTCGGCCGAGGACGACCCGTCTATTTCGCCCTACAAGGACGGTCAAAAGGCTGTGCTGGTTGCACTTATCGGTACGGTCAAGACCAAGATAACCAAAAAGGGCGGAGAGATGGCCTTTGTTACCGCCGAGGACACCTCGGGCAGCATTGAGGTTATCGTATTTTCTTCGGTATACCTTGAAACCCGCGGCATGCTGCAAAGCGGAACGCCCGCGGTTATTTACGGCAGAATAAGCAAGCGCGAGGACGAGCCGCCCAAAATAGTCTGCGAAAAAATAGTAAGCGCGGATAATTTTGAAGAACCGTCTGCGGGTGAGAAGAAAGCCTCCGGCCGCAAAGGGTTATATATAAGGGTAAGCGCCATAGACGGCGAGGACTGCCTGCGCGCTATTAAGGTCATCAAAATATTTGACGGCCCTACCCCTCTGTATATCTACTGCCGCGACGATAAAAAACTGAAAAAAGCTCCCGACAGGCTCAACGTTTCGACCAATTCGGTCATGCTCGACGAGCTTAAACGCATTCTGGGACAGGACAGCGTCGCGGAAATCAAATAATAAAACTTAAACATATCCGGATGGAGGAAATTTTTCGTGAATTGGTACAGCTCCGATATAGAGGACGTAAAAAAGAAACTTGGCACAGGCGATTACGGCCTTGAGCAGAAGGACGTTGAAATACGTACCTTTTCATACGGCGAAAACAAGCTTGATGACGGACGTCAGCAATCGCTTTTTATGCGCTTCCTTCTTCAGCTGAAGGATTATATGGCTATTATCCTTATAACGGCCGCGATAATAAGCATAATTATAAATATTGTCGAGAAAAACAACAACTGGGCTGAGCCTGTTATTATTCTCGCGGTAGTAATATTAAATGCGGTTCTGGGGGTATTTCACGAGAACAAAGCCGAGGAGGCGCTGGAGGCTCTTAAAAACATCAGCTCCCCCACCACCAAGGTGCTTCGCGACGGTGCGTTATCCACCGTCAAATCCACCGCAGTCGTTCCCGGCGATATTATCGTGCTGGAGCAGGGAGATCTCATTCCCGCGGACGCAAGACTTCTTGAGAGTGCCTCACTGCGGTGCGACGAATCCCCTCTTACAGGAGAATCCGAACCTGTGGAAAAGGATTCGGACGTGCTTGTAGCCGAGGATGCGTCGCCCGGCGACCGAATCAATATGGTATATTCCGGCTGCTCGGTAACCTACGGCAAAGCAACCGCCATTGTAACCGAAACCGGTATGAACACAGAGATAGGCAAAATCGCCGCCATGCTTTCCGACCGTTCGGGCGTGCTTAC
>JAFRVM010000007.1 GCA_017438505.1 Clostridia bacterium
AGCAAACGGAGCAGACGGCTACCTCCCGACCGAAAAGGCAGAAAAGGGCGGACATTACAGCGCATTTATTTCAAGCGGGTTAGTAGGTCATCAAGGCGGAAATCAGCTCGTTGACGAAACGCTTAAAAATATTAACGAAATGTTTTAATAGCATAAAAATAACGGTAATCCGAAATTACCGTTATTTTTATGTTCCCATTATCTGCAAGCCTTATAAATGGCGAGCATATCCGCTTCTTTGAGCCGTTTTGCCGAGCCGGTCTCGCCGCCGACGCCTTGGGCGCATTTTTTTGCCATTTCCGAAAGCTGTTCGTCGGTTGCATCCACCCCAAGCTCGCGCAGGTTTGTCGGCATATTGATTTCGCGGTAGAAAGCTTCCATGGCTTCGATTCCCTTTAATGCGATTTCTTCGTCACTGCCCTTGTTTTCCACACCCATAACATTTACGGCAAACCTCTTAAACCGCGGCAGGCAGTCCTTATAAACATACCTTGCCCAGCTTCCCCATACTGCCGCCAAGCCAGCGCCGTGTGCAACATCAAAAAGTCCGCCTATCTCATGCTCCATTTTATGCGGAGTCCAGTCGCCGCCGTCGCTTCCGCAACCGGTAAGACCGTTATGCGACAGACTGCCTGCCCACATAACCTCCGCTCTGGCATTATAGTTTTTCGGCTCTTTTACAAGGATTTTTGCGTTTTTCATAACGGTGCGCAAAAGCCCTTCCGCAACCGAGTCGGTTATCTCCATATTTCCGCCGCAGGTAAAATACCGCTCCATCGTGTGCATCATTATATCTGCACAGCCGCAGGCTGTCTGATAATCGGGAAGCGTCATGGTAAGCTCCGGATTCATGATCGCAAATTTCGGACGGCAATAATCGCTGTTACAGCCTCTCTTTAAAAGTCCGTCTTCCTTTGTGATTACCGACGAATCGATCATCTCGCTGCCCGTTGCGGCTATCGTCAGAATTACGCCTATCGGAAGACTTCCCGAGGGCTTTCTTTTATTCTCGTAAAAATCCCACACATCGCCATCATTTGCCGCTCCGTAGCCTATGGCTTTTGCGGAATCGATCGCGCTTCCGCCGCCTACGGCAAGAATGAAATCGACGCCTTCCCTTCTGCAAAGGTCGATTCCCTCATACACAAGCCCAAGCCGCGGATTAGGCACAGCGCCGCCAAGCGTCACATAAAAAATACCCGCATTATCCAATATGTCGGTGACCTTCTTCAAAAGCCCCGTTCTTATTACACTTCCCGTGCCGTAATGCACAAGCACCCTGCTCCCGCCAAACTCCTTGATAAGCTCGGCAGTTTTTGCCTCGGCACCTTTGCCGAAAATCACCTTTGTCGGTGTATAATACTTAAAATCAAACATATTCCCTCTCCTTTTTTTATTACACATTATAGCTTTTATCAAGCGCTTTTAATTCATCAAATGTGTCAATTTCGATTATGTCCTCTTTTTTACATTCCCGCACTTCTACCTTGTAATGCTCTTTATATTCATTGAAAAGGGTATATTCCCAAAGACGCTTTTTTCCTTCGTCGGTTTTATATAATTCTTTTATGTCCTTTAAAAGCTGTTTGCTGTCGTTTGGGGTGATGTATGCGATGCCGACCTCCTGATAACAGTTTTCTCCGCCCGCACACATCCTGTCTATGTAGCCGTCCTTCATAGTAAAGCACCAGTCGTCGCTTTTGTCCACCTTTATACCCAAAAAGTTTGAGCTGTACTGATATTTCGTTATGATATCGGGGTTGGA
>JAFRVM010000094.1 GCA_017438505.1 Clostridia bacterium
CCGCCGTTTTCTTCCTGAGAGATATAGGGCTTTACAACGAACATCTCTGTCCATACAGCATCGCCCCATTCACCGTCGGGAAGGTTTCCTGTCCAGTTGTCGGCAGTGTCCATATTGGACTTCCATACTCTGCCGTTATAGTATACGAGAGTGCCTGTGGGATATGTTGCGTAAGGAGTGTTGCCGTTGAGGTAATTTTCGATTTCGTAGATGGGACACTGCATTGTGGGAATACGATCGTCACCCTCCTGGGTGATGTAAATCTCGTGCCAGTTGCCGTGAACATTGGGCTCCCAGCCGTCATCCCATGCGGAAGAACCGGAAACATAGTTCTCATAGTATTTGCCGTTGTAGGAAACAACTGCGCCTGCGGGATAGGAAGAAACTTCCACGCCGTCCTTCATAAACGGACGGGTCTGGAACTCGCCGAAGAAGAGAGGATCGGCTTCGAGTGTAGCAACAGTTGCGCCGTCGGCGTATTTGGGATGATAAATAAGTGTAACTGTGGAAGCAAGCTCCCAGTTAGTTGCATCTGCGGCAGGATCTGTATTTGCACCGTTGAGGGAGAGATATACCTGAGCGGTATAGTCGCCGTCGGGATTATAGAATACATAAGAGCCTGCATCAGCAATGCCGTCACCGTAGTTTACGAGGTCTACAACCTTTTTCCAGTAAGCATCGCCTGCAGCGCCGCCGGGCATATTGTCTGCGGCGTCATTTGCACTGGGGCTCTTGCTTTCCCAAATGGCATCATTATAATAGATCTGAGTGCCTGCAGGGAAGGACTTGGAACCGGTGCCTACTTCTGCCTCGTTGATGTATTCCTTTATTCCTCCGGGAGCCTCAAGAAGAATGATTGTAGTCTCATATTTCCAAATGCTGTGACCCCAAATTCCGTCAGGAGCATTGTTGGCCATATTGTCATTATCCGCAAGTGCAAGCCAGAGATCGGCGTTTACATCGCGGTCGGGGTTATAAAGAACATGGTCGTCCTTGTTTGCAACATAAGCCCATGTGCCGCCGTTTTCTTCCTGAGAAACATAAGGCTTAACGTCGCAAATCTTTTTCCAGCATCCGTCGCCCCACTGACCGTCGGGAAGGTTGCCGTAAAAGTCGTTTGAACCGTCGTTAATTGACTCATAAATTGCGCCTTTGTAATAAATCTGAGTTCCTGTGGGGAAGGTTACGAAATCCCAGCCTGTAGCTGCCTGAACCTCATAAATGGGATTCTGGAAAGCGTTTTCATCGGGTTCGCCGCTGTCGATAACCTCGGGATCCTCAATGTCGGCACCTGTATAAGCGGGAACCTGACCTTCGTAAATTCCGAGAGAGCTTGCAAGAAGAGAAATGAAGGGAGCGTCGTCGCTTAAGCTGTCGCCGCCTGCTTCCCAAAGGATAATACCTGCAAGACCTTTTTCGTTGATATACTGAGCCTTGCTTACGATAGCTGCTTCACTGTCGTATGTAAAGAAGTTCTGATAGTAGTTGGAATTGGGGTTGTCATTGTAAAGATAAGAAGCCTTGGCTTCGTTGTCAAAGTAGTAATGCCAGCCCTCTTCGCCTTCGGCAACCGCTTTGTTCTGGAGCTTCTTTAACTGATTCCATCTGAGGTCGCCCTGATAGCCTGTGCTGCTGCCGGCTACGCCGAGAACGTTGCCGTTGGCGTCGGGAACTACGCTGCCCCAGCCGTGGCTGTAAACGGGGGAGCCGATGTTGATCTTGGAGGCGGGAACGCCCTTGTCAAGAAGATAGTTGACACCGGAATCAACACTGTAGCCGCTCGGATCGGCACTGTATATCTGAGCCTGATGTCCGGTTACAGGATCGTATGTACCTGTCATGTCATAGGTCATAACATTTATAAGGTCAACATACTGATGGAAGTTTGCACAATCCTGATGTGCAAGAGTGTTGTAGTTTACGGATTCGCAAACAGTAAGCTTTTTAGCGCCTGCACCGAATGCAGAGTCAAAGCCCTGGCGCATATCCTGAAGAAGGAGAGTGTAGTTAGTAAAGTCGTCTCCTACTACGGGACAGCCCTGATCGCTGGGATTGCCTGCTTCGGGCTCGCGAGCTACGCCGGGATACTCCCAGTCAACGTCAATACCGTCGATCCAGGAATAGGTGTTCATAAGATCAATACAGCTCTGAACAAAGCTGCTTCTGCCTGAGGCAGTACTTGCCATTTCAGAGAAATAACCGCATTTTGTCCAGCCGCCGATGGAAATCATAATGTTTACATCGGGATAGAGGGCCGAAAAATGCTCATACTGTGAAAAGTGGTTGAGAGTGAGAGTAGGATCAACCTGGCTTGCGCCCATGTTTTCCATATCTGCCCACGAGTCGGTGGAGGAGATGCTGAAATCGCCTTCGCCGTTTTTGTCAATCTGGAAGAACGCGTGGTTGATGTAGGTTACCCTGTCCCAGGGAATGCTTGCAACCTCGCCGTTTTTACCCAGGGAGTAAATATCCCAGTTGGCAAAGTAGACTATCAGTTCTTTTCCGGTATCAGCCGAAGCGGAAAATGACAGTCCGGTTACCGTCATTGTTGCCAGCATAGCAAGGCAAAGCAGCAATGACAGCGCTTTTTTAATCCTTTTCATTCTTAAAACCTCCTTTTTTTAACGGAATTTTTCCGTTACTTTTATATTAACGCAAATTGGGTTAAATGTCAATGTTAGCCTAACATTATAAAAAACTTTTGGCATATATGCCAAAAATACGTTAACACATTTGGTAGTCTTTTTTAAACAGAATTTAAAATAACCTGCCGTATTTTCAAAATACGACAGGTTATTTAAACTATGAAAATTATTTACTCATTTTTTTGATTTTAACTTCGTAGTTTTCAGCAGCCGCTACAAATGACTTTGGAGGGGTATCGTATCTTGAGGCGTCATTAGAGTAGTAACGAAGTTCACCGTCGGAAATAATGGCCACATACACCTTTCCGCCGTTTGTGCAGATCAAAATGACGTGTTCGCCCGAGCCGGCGATATCGGCGTAGTATTTTACCGCCTTCATCTCTGCGTCAACGTTGAATTCCACACCGTCTTTATCGTAGGCAAATTCGTCGTTCTGATATACAAACTCCTGACCGTTTTCAAAGATGTAGTTCATCTTTTCGTAGTCAGCGCCGGTCATACAGCCCTTAAGCGCACTGATTATCATAGTGGATTTGCGGATATCTGCGGAATATGATTCGTCGACAAGATTGTCGGTATATACCGGGTCTTTTTTTGTATATGAGCCGTCAAAGGTCACGCCTTCGGGACATCCGAGGCCGGAGAGCTCGCCGCTGTGGGAAACGGTTATCATATCCTCCTGAAAGGCAAATTTGATTCCCGCCGCGCCGTAGGTATAATCGGCTGTGTTTTCGGAAGTAAAAAATGCCTGACCCGAAAGCTTTGAAGATTTTTCTCCGCCCGATGCATTAAAGGAAAATTTAAATCCTTTTTTGTCCTGCTCGCTTACCGTAAGGGCTGCTTTATCGGACTGCTTGACCTGTGTTCTGTTCCAGTTACCGTCTGCATCGGTAACAGATACGGTAAAATCAGAAGTTTCGGGAGTTTGATTTTCGGCAGGGGAAAGCTCGCCCGAGCCTGCGTCGGTACTCTCGGCCGGAACATTTATATCTGTATGGGAAACGGGTCTTTTGCCGAAAAGCATTGCACAGGTAAAAATAGTCAAAACAGCAACCAGAGTTGCTCCGAGCATAAATAGATTGTATCTTTTGCTGTTATCACTGAACACTGTAACACCTCAAATTAAATGGTTAAAGATATTCTAACAAATAATCGGTAAAATGTCACTATATTTTTGTTTTTTCCAGATATTTTGCGGTTTTTAAGACAAGAGCCTGTGTTTTTGCATCGGCAATTTCGCCGTTCATTACCATATTAACCGCATCGTCGACAGAAATTTCAACTACTTCCAGAAATTCATCTTCATCGGGCGAACAGTCACCGATACCGCTTATATAAGCAAGATACATATATATTATCTCGCTGCTGTATGCAGGGGTGGGGATGAGCTTTCCCATATCTGTTAATGAGTCGGTATGAGCGCCGGTCTCTTCAGCAAGCTCGCGGTATGCGGCTGCCTCGGGAGCTTCGTCCGGGTCAAGCTTGCCTGCGGGCAGTTCAAGAACCACCCTTCCCACCGGATAACGAAACTGTTTGACAAATATCAGCTTTCCGCTTTTGGTAAGCGGCGCAACACAGACCGCTCCGCGATGTTTTGTGTATTCACGGATTGCTTTTTTTTCGTTTGGAAGGCGAATTTTATCAACATGTATGTCAAGCAGATTGCCTTTAAACACTGATTTTCCTTTTATAAATTCTTCTGTCAGTTTCATTGGTTATTCTCCTCGTTTTTTTCGGGTGAGTATGTGCATTTAAGCAGACAATACTTGTATGGAGGCAGGTTGATTTTGCCGTCCTGCGGCGCTTCGCCAAGCATTACAGTAATGTTTGAAATACTCTCGGGAAGCTTTATTTGATGCATGCACCCTCCGTCGGAGTTGACCGCAACAAATACGCTTTCATCACTGCAGGGACGAATATATGACACGATTTTACCTGTACAGGATACCGGTATAAAGTCGGCAAGTGTAAAGCACCCTAGCTTGCGTGCGTTTCCGAGAGATTTATACCATTCAATAAGCTCGCAATCCTGATTTTCCCAATCGTATGTACTGCGGTTAAATGGATCGCTGTAACCTTCGGTGCCTATTTCATCTCCGTAATAAACCGAAGGAACACCCGGCAGGGTAAACTGAAGAAGTGAGGCAAGCCTGAGCATCTCCTTACCGTGTCTGCGCTGATGTTCGGAAAGTTTTCGTCCGTTCTGCCAGTTGCGGTCGCGTGAAAAGCCGCTTTCTCCGGCAAGAGCGGTAATTGCGCGCTCTGTATCGTGGGTGCCGATATGGTTCATGAGCAGACGAATAACCTGCGGCGGATAGTTTTCAAGAACCGAAAGTACGGTCTCAAGGAAATATTCTCCGTTCCCGCCCTTTAAAAAGCCGAAAATGGCGTTTCGAAAAGGGTAGTTCATTACCGAGTCAAGCTGGTCGCCCATAAAATATCTGCGCCGCTGACCGTAAGCGATCTTGCTTGTGGCGTCCTCCCAGACCTCACCGATAATTACAGCGTCGGGGTCGGTGGATTTTACTGCTTTGCGGAAGTTATCGAGAAATACGTCAGGCAATTCGTCGGCAACATCGAGTCTCCAGCCGCCCGCTCCGCTGCAAAGCCACTTTTGTGCTATGCCGTCCTCTCCGGCGACAAAATCAAGATAGGAGGGTGTCTCCTCGATAATCTCGGGCAGGGTTGAAATGCCCCACCATGAGTGATATTTTTCCGGCCAGGTTTCCCACTTGTACCAGTTGAAATAGGGGGAATCGGTGCGGTTGTAAGCGCCGTTTAGCGGATAGCGCAGTTTTTTATTAAAGTAAACCGAATCATCTCCGGTATGACTGAAAACGCCGTCAAGAATAACCCTTATTGAGCGTTTTTCCGCCTCTTTGCAAAGGGTTTTGAAATCTTCATTGCTGCCAAGCATCGGATCTACCTTTGAATAGTCTGCGGTGTTGTAGCGGTGGTTTTCATGCGCCTCAAAAATTGGGTTAAGATATATACAGGTTATACCGAGCGATTTGATATAATCGAGCTTTTCGGTAATTCCAGCCAAATCTCCGCCGAAATAGTCATTGTTTGTGATTTTGCCTAGTTCATTGGGCATCCAGTCGGGGGAATCGTTCCAGTTTTCATGTATTTTGCGGTCGGCGGGAATATTTTCGTGCTGTTTTCCGCTTTTATAAAATCTGTCGGGAAAAATCTGATACAACACTCCGCCGGCAAGCCAGTCGGGGGTTTTAAATTCTTCCTTGTAAACGGTTAGCTGCCAGGGGTTGTATCCGTCGGAAATCTCACCCAACGAGCGACTGCCGC
>JAFRVM010000095.1 GCA_017438505.1 Clostridia bacterium
GGTCGGCTACATCACTCTGCTTTATGTCGAGTGCGCGCTTACAGCGGTAAAAAACCGCCTTAACGCACCTGTTCGCTATGACTATACCGGCAACGGAACCACCGCGCAGGAAATAGAGCAAGCGATAGTATCGCGCTGCCGGAAAAAGCTGAAAAGAGAAACAAAGTGCGCAAGCACAAAAAATATGCCCGTATGCGCCAGAGGTCAGCATTCCTATTCTATAAGTGACTTTTATCTTTCAACAGAGCGCGGGGCGATAGTTTTCAGAGCACCCCATCTGACAGCCGAGCTATACCACAATATAATGAGCGACGCTATGGCGCAGCACCGTGCCATTCATTCGCAGCGCTGGGACAAAATTAAAAACAAAAAAACGCCGCAGTTTGCCACCGCCGTAATAATTATCGCCGACAGCACTGATAACGAAGCTGCCGAAATTGTTTTAAAAAAGATAAAGGCGGAAAAAGGCTATGTTCTGCCCTGCGTTATAGATGCTTCAACTCAAGGCTACTGCTTTGACGGAGAAAAAGAAATCGCTGTTACAAACGGAATTATATTTGAAAAAAATTTGTGCATTTCACTGCTGAAAAAGCTTATTTTCGGCGGCAAAGCACCCAAACCCGATAAAAAGTATATCAAATCGTTTGACGATATGGACTATAACCCCGAGACGCCTTTTTTGGAGCTTTTGTCAAACACACTCAAAAATATGAAAGAGACCAAAAAGGGTGCTAAAAAAGAGCTTGCCGAGATGGCAGAAAAACTTGGTGACGGTCAGACCGAAATTTTAGAGGAAGTTTGCTACTGCAAGATAGGAGATAACATCGGAGTTTCTCTCATGTTTGCGGAAGATGAGGATGAACCCAAAAAGGTCGATGTGCTTATTTTGGAGGAATGGCAGTATCCGAAATCCAAAAAACTTACAAAAGACGAATTAAGTACCCTTCGCCGCCTGACCGAATCCGCTCTTAAAAAAGAGGGGTATGAGTATACCTTTGCAGAGGATGAATTTAAATAATTTGAAAGCGTGAAACCGTTTTATGAAAAAAATAAAGCTGAAAAATTACTGGTTATCCATGTTTGTGCTGTTTTTGCCTACGCTGCTGTTTTCGGCCGTCGGTGTCGGATTGATTTTACTTTCCGAAAAATACGGTGCGTGGCTTACCTATGCCGGCGTAGGAGTTCTTGTTGTCGTCTGTGCAGTACTTATTGCCGTTTTTCCGGTTCTGCTGGACATAGAGAGCGCATTAAAGGAGGTTCAAAACCGTCTTAACGCTCCTGTTCGCTATGATTATTCAGGCAACGGAACCACTGCGCAGGAAATAGAGCAAGCGATAGTATCACGCTGTCGTAAAAAGCTCAAAAGAGAGGTAAAGTGGGTAAACACAAAAAATGTGCCTGTTTTTATCGGAGGCAATCATTCCTTTTCTTACAGCAGGTATTATTCCTCGGTTGAGAGAGGAGCGATAGTTTATAAAACAGCCCACCTGACCGTCGAGCTTTACCACAATATAATGAACGACGCCATGCCGCAGCACCGCGCGATACACGCAAAATATTGGAACAAAACAAAAAAAGACAGCGCATACGGCATAGTAACGCCCATTTTTTCCACCGCCGTGATAATTATTGCCGACAGTATTGACCCAAAGGTATCGGAGGTTGTTTTAAAAAAGAAAAAGGCGGAAAAAGGCTACGTTCTGCCCTGCGTTATTGATGTGTCAAATCAAAGCTACTGCTTTGACTGTGAAGAAGATATCCCCATATTTGACGAAGTGATGAGTCACAAAAACATAAACATTTCTCTGATGAAAAAGCTGATTTTCGGCGGGAGAGCACCCAAGCCGGATGAAAAATACCTCAAATCATTTGACGGTATGGAGTATAACCCCGAGACCCCTCTTTTTGAGTATGTGTCAGCCATGGTCAAAGAAGAGTTAAACACCCTTAAAAATATGAAAAAGAACAAGGAAAACGCCGAAAAAGAGCTGCTTGAGATAGCAGAGAAACTTAGCGACGGTCAGACCGAAATCATCGAGAACGTATGCTTCTGCAAAATCGGAGAAAATGTCGGAATGTCTCTGCTCTACGCCGAGGATGAGGATGAGCCGAAAAATGTCGATGTGTATTTTTTTGAGGAATGGGAGTATCCTAAATCAAAGAAGATATCAAAAGAGGATTTAAGCGCACTTCGCCGCCTTACCGAAGCCACCCTTAAAAAAGAGGGGTATGAGTATAAAATAGTAAACGACTGACATTTCCAACCATCTATATAAACAAATTTGACCCCCTGTTTTTATGCAAAGGGTAGATGTTTTCGCAAACTGGAGAAAATTGGTTGAGTTTTCTTTTGCTCTGCGTTATCATTTATTTAGTTATATTAAAAAATTATAAGGGGGTTTTTGTTTTGAAAAGAATAATCTCGGTTTTGATTTGCGCGCTAATCGTGCTGAGCACCTTTGCCGTATGCACCTTTACAGCATCGGCAGCCGTCGGCGATTATACCGCCGCCGAGCCTGTGCTCTATTCGGCAGACGTAAACATTCTGCCAGAAGCGGCAAACTACAATGACCTTATCACATTTACCGTTGTTACCGACACCAACACCTCAAAGGTAAAGATTTGCGGCGAAAACGGAGCTATTTTTACTCTTGCAAACGCTTTGGACGGTTTTAACGGCTACACCGATTCCGGCAGCCGACGCACATGGACCTTCTCCAAGCGCATACAGATTATTGAGCCGAAAGACCTTTATATTTACGCAGGCAACTGCTGTTACGGTTATTCCGACAGCGAGGTTGTTATAGAGAGCCAAAATACTATTATAAATGTAACCTCTGTTACACTTAATAAAAGTACCCTTTCGCTGACTGTCGGACAGACTTCTGCACTTACCGCAACCGTTTCTCCCCAGAACGCGACAAACAAGACCGTTGCCTGGAGCACATCAGACGGCTCGGTGGCAACAGTTTCAAACGGAACAGTCACCGCTGTTGCCGCAGGCACGGCGACAATCACCGCCACGGCAGACGGCAAGAGCGCGCAGTGCGTTGTTACCGTTACCGCACAGGGCGAGCCTGACCTGACCGAGCCGCCATACCCCTTCTGGAAAAACTACCTGACCTACACCGGCGGCGAGACGGTTTACTACAAAGGCAAAATCTACACTTGCAATTACTGGGCAAAGGGTCAGGATTACAACCCCGAGGCCAAGCAGGGAGCTGAATGGACATTGGTTGGAGACGCCGAGTGGACAGTCCCCGAGGACGATAAAAACTACACATACGAATCTGACCCCGACCTTTACGCCGATATCGGCACGGTAGTTCAGCTTACCGACGAGCAGGCGATTGAAAAATGGGGCGCACTCAATACCGCATATCTGCCCGAGAACGCGGTGGCACACTTTACCGAGCTTCTGCCCCGCGAGGATTACGAAGCTCTCTTCCCCTACCGTTTCGGCAGCGACAACTGGAAGAATCTCCCCATCCAGTACCCCCAGTTCTCCGATACAAAGTATGACTTGGCTGCACGTCAGACCAAGACCGACTACTATTCCTACGATAATCTTATTTCGGCTGTCGAGTGGCTGGCAAATTCCATGATTATGATCCAGAACGTCGAGGACGCCGACTACTGCACAAGAATCACCTGCTTTGACAAGACGACCAAGCAGGAGATAGTTCTCTCACAGGACGGCGACTGGATCGCCGAGTGGAACATCACCAAACCCAGAGTGACAAAAATCGTCGACCTCGGCGCTTTCCTTGCCGACGGCACGCTTTCCGAGCGCAAGCGTGAGCTTGCCGCCTTCCTTGCCAACATCTCCCACGAGACCGGCGGCGGCTGGCTCGAAGGTCAGATTGATGAGCTTTACACCGGTCTTTACTGGAACGAAGAGGTCAACCATATTGGCGCGACCTCCAGCGGATATCTCAACACCGCTTACGACTACTATCCCGGAGTTTCCTACCACGGCAGAGGACCCATTCAGCTTTCATGGAACTTCAACTACGCTCAGTTCTCGGGAATTGTTTACGGCGACTGCGGCGTACTGCTTGAGCATCCCGAAACGGTCGCCTCCGACGGCGTGCTCGGATTTATGAGCGCTATCTGGTTCTGGATGACTCCCCAGCCTCCCAAACCCGCCTGCCATGAGGTTATGATAGACGGTCTGTGGACTCCCTCCGCGAAGGATATCGCTCAGGGCAGAAGCGAACCCGGATTCGGTATGACCATTATGATCATCAACGGCGGTCTTGAGGGCAACTGCACCGAGAGCGACGGCAGAGTAGGCAGAAGAATTAGATATTACAGGCATTACACCGATATCATGAACGTTGATATCACAGGCGAAAAGCTCGATACCGCAGGCATGATGTCCTTCTACGCAACCACAACCTAAATTAAACACATTAACCCGGCGGTAATCAAACCGCCGGGTTTCGCTTTGCCATAAAAAATCCCTGTCAGAGCGGTAAGCTTCTGACAGGGATTTAACTTGTTTATTTACCTGCGATATGCGGAGAAGGGAGCCGAGCCGTTCTGACCGCCGTTATTGCCGCCTGTGCCCTGAGTGCCGTTTGTACGGGGAAGATAGGAGCCGCCCTGATTGCTCGGAGTGGTGCTGAAACCGCCCTGCTGCGCGGGCTGAGCGCCGGTGGAATATCCCGGACGGCCTATTGTGTACTCCTGCTTGGGCTGATTCTGCTGCATATACTGCTGACCGCCTGCCGGTTGGTGAACCTGGGGGACGGCGGAACGGGAGGGATTTTGTCCGTAGCTCTGTCCCGAGCCGCCTGCGGGGGGCGGTGCGGGAGGCGTCGGACGGTAAGAGCCTACCGTACCCTCTCCCCTGTAAGCCATCTCCATCATGGGCTTGTCCTGAGGAACGCCGTAAGAAGGCTGCTGGGGAATACCGGAATTAACAGCAGCGCTGTTTGTACCTGCGCCGTAATTTACAAGAGGTCTTGAGGTAAACTGTGTGCTTCCCATTTGCTGCTGAGCTGTCTGAGGAGCAGAGGTCTGATAACCGGGATTCTGTACCGAGAAGCCCTGCTGCGGCTGAGTCTGCGCAGGCTGCTGAGCGTAACCCTGACGGGGAGCGTAGCCCTGCTGCTGACCGGCGTAAGCAGGCTGCTGAGAAGCGGTCATGCCCGTGCTGAACGTGCCCTGAGTTCCGGAGGGCATAAAGGAATTGCCCGAATATCCCGTTGAAGCAGCGGTCTGAGCAGGCTGCTGCATACCGCCGAAGGTGGCTGTGCCGGTATTTGTGCCGGTCATAGTAGAACTGAGGAAAGAGTTGCCGGTCTGTGTGCCCATGGACACACCGGTTGCAGCGGCAGCCACACCGGAATCGGCATATGGATTTCTTCCCGTGCCGATGTCTATATCATCCTGAGAGTCGTAATAATCACGGCCGCCTCTTTTGCGCGGATAATAACCGCCGTCGTCTGCGCCGCCTTCGCTCTTTTTCTGCTGCATGAGATAACCTACAATACAACCGGAGAAGAAAACAATAATTCCGCCGATGATTATTCCTACGACAAGCTTCCAGTCAACACCCGAGCTGCCGGAATTGTCGGTGCGTTCTCTTACATCGTTTTCGAAGGTCTCGCCGGGGTCGTTTGAGTCGACAGTGATCTGCGTGCCGTCGCCCTCGGTAACGGTTACGGATTTATCGTATAGTTTTGCAAGTGTAAGCTTGACCGGTGCGTTAAGATTTAATGTATCAATACCGTTGCATGACTTTACCTTTGCCGCGAAGCTTACCGCGCCTGTGGGAGCGTCCTGCAGAACGGTAAACTTTACGTCAACCGTTACAACGTCGCCCTTTGAGGTGGGGTTGGGATTTTCCTCTCCGCCGGGATCGTCATAAACAAGGGTATATATACCGTTTTTTCCGCTTCCCACATAACCGTCCTCATTGTATGTAGATTCGCAGGAAAAGACCGACTCGTCGTATTCAAGCTGCATTTCAAAGTCAACGTAGCCCTGACCCGCCGTGGTAATCTCAATATTGACCACAAGCGTATCTCCCTGTTTTACGGTGCTCGCCTGGGGCTTTACCGAAAAGTCCACGTCGTAGGTGGCAAATGCGCTCAGTGTGACCGTACAGAACAGAAGAAGTGCAGCCGCGACCGATAAAATCTTCTTTAACATTGTCATCTCTCTCCTTGAAAATTAACTGCCTAATATACTTTAGCACATTTTCAGCGCTAAAAAATTAACATTTTTTTAATTCATAAAAATATTTATTGGAAAATCTCAAATATTCGCCCATTTTTTCCGTAAAATTACCGAATATCCTGTTTTTTATAAAATCTGTGCCCTCTCCCGAGTATGAAAAACACAGTTTTTCACCCGCACAGAAAATAATTTCACCCCCGTGATTTTGAACATCTCTTGATGCTATCTCCAAAAAAGTGCAAACTCTGCGGGAATATTCGCGTACAATATAATCGGGCGAGGAAAAAAGCTCGGGGCATGTGCCCGCTCCGAAGAGAAAAACATTTTCCTTTTTATTTTTCACCCCTCTGTCATAGGTTGAAAAAATCGCCGACTGCGGGTCAATATTTTGAGGGTGTTCTTCGGAAAAATACCAGCAAACTCCGCACAGAGGCCTGAGTGCAAGCAGCTCCCGTTCAAAATCTTCTTTATCCGGTTTATCGGCTCTCACCACCAAAAGATTGTCCGGAACGCTGATGCGCGCATCCCTGCAGTAAAGAGCATGAGCGTCAATATACGGGTAAAGGAAACAGGAATATGTAAGATTGTATTTTTCAATTAAAAGGCGAGCCGTTTTCTTTAAGGCTTCGGCGCTCTTTTTTGAAAACAGTCCGTCGGATGCGGCCTTAACTGTCAGATAGGTTGCCATATTTTTCCTCCGGTCAGTCAAAAAGCAGTGAAAAATCGGTATCCTGCGCAAGCGACAGCCAGTCGCTGCCGCAGCAGATTATATGGTCGTTGAAGTCTACTCCTACCGCCTTCAGGGTATCGGCCACTGCGGCGGTAAGTCTTATATCCTCATCGGAAGGTTCAAGCCTGCCGGAGGGATGATTATGGGCAATAATGACCGATGAGCATTTTTTTCTAAGAGCAAGCTCGGCAATTCGTCTTGTATCCACCGTCGCTCTGTCCACACAGCCTTCAAAAAGAATTTCGTGATGGACAAGCTCTAACTTGCTGTTAAGGCATATGACAAGAAAACACTCGTTTGTTTTGTTCATAAGGGTTGCTGCGGCAAATTCCCCTGCGGATGACGCGCTGTCAATACAAACAGATTTTTTAAGCAGCTTGCTTTGACTGTATCTTGTGTAGCATTGGGCGACAAAATTTATAAGCACCGCCGAATGTTCTGTAATCCCATCCACCGTCTTCAGTTCGTCAACGGATGCGTCAAAAACGCCGTCAAGAGTTTTGAAGACATCCAGCAGTCTGTGCGCCATCTCGTTTGTATCTCTCTGCGGCACAGAGTAGAAAAGCAGCATTTCAAGAATGTTAATATCGGAAAAATGTTCGAGACCTTCATCTATAAAACGTGCTTTGAGTCGCTGTCTGTGTCCTTTATGAATGTTTTCTCCCTTTTTCTCCAAGCCGCTCACTTCCAGTTATCTCAAAATGTTCGGATTAATATTATATCACACTTTTTTGCAAAGTGCTATATTTTTATTCGGTTTTTTAAAAATAATGAAACAATAACCATTTGACTTTTAAAAATGCAAAAAATGTGTATTTATTTTACGGCAAATAATCCCTGCTAATTAACAATAACAAAAAAGCATTTTTTAGGTTGAAAAACAAATGCTTTTGTGCTACAATACACTTAAATTGGTATACTGTGCGCAGGCTGTGCAAAGTATACGGTATTATTAGGAGCTGTAAAAAATGAAAAGTCGCAACAGAGGAATGCTTGAGCTTATAGCGCTTGTTGTTTTAGATATTCTCTCGGTGTTTTATTCCGCATTTTTGGCTATAGGTTTTATAAATTATAACACTGACTTCACTCTTTCCAACCTTTTTCAGTCCCAGTTCTATATGGCTTTCTGCATAATAACGGTTATTTGCAGCAACCTCATATGCGGCTGTTATTCCATGGCGTGGAAGAAAAAGGTCAGCTTTAACGACGCCATACGGATGGGAATATCATTTGTTGCATGCCTTGCTATTTTCCTCGGCTTCGACCTTTTCTACCGTCTTTTCAATACCGCTCCCTATTTTACTCTTTTAAACAGAATCAAGGTTACCCGTCCCGCCATATTTATGATGACACTTTTTTCTTTTGTAATAATGGCGGCAATCCGTTCTGTAACAAGAGTAACGGCACATTTTTACAATCATTTCGTATCCATTGCAAAGCGCGGGCAGATGAAGCGCCTGCTTATTTTCGGCGCGGGAGAAGCGGGACTCTACCTGTTAAATCTAATACACGAGCATCCCGAATACAACCTCAACCCCGTCGCCTTTATCGACAGCAACACCTCCTACTGGGGCAAGAAGTTTGACGGAGTAAAGGTACTTCGCACAGGCAACGACGGCCTTAGGGAGAGCATAGAAAAATACGATATTCAAGAGGTTATTATCGCTATTCCCACCGCCAGCAACGAGCTTGTAAAGAAAGTTGTGACAATTTGCAACGAGCTCGGCTGCGGCGTAAGACGCTTTGGCAATATAAACGACGTCGATCAGGGTGACGTCACCCGCTCGATGATCAAGAACATCAATTTTGAAGATCTGCTGCGCCGCGAATCCCGCCAGCTGGATATGGGAGCGATAGGCGATTTTATTAAGGACAAGACCGTGCTTGTCACCGGAGGCGTAGGCTCGATAGGCTCGGAGATTTGCCGTCAGGTTTTAAAATACGGCTGCAAAAAGCTTATTATTTTTGACTTTAACGAAAACGGACTTTTTGAGATAAACAATGAGTTTCAGAAGATATATGACGCTTCGCGCTATGTGCTCAAATTAGGCTCGGTGCGTTATGTTTCAAGACTTGAGGAAGTATTTGAGGAATACCATCCCCACGTTGTTTTCCACGCCGCGGCGCACAAACACGTTCCCATGATGGAGTGCAACCCGCTTGAGGCGATTAAGAACAATGTTTACGGCACATACAATCCTGCCGCAGTCGCAGATAAATACGGCGCGGACAAGTTTATTCTTATCTCCACCGACAAGGCTGTCAACCCCACAAATATAATGGGCGCTTCAAAGCGTATGGCCGAGATGGTGGTCGGCGCTCTTAACAAAAAGGCAACGCACACCTGTTACGCTGCCGTGCGCTTCGGAAATGTTCTCGGAAGCAACGGCTCGGTTGTTCCCATCTTCCGCAAACAGATTGAAAACGGCGGTCCTGTCACCCTTACCCACCCCGAAATGCGCCGCTATTTTATGACCATTCCCGAGGCCGTTCAGCTTGTGCTTGAGGCAGGAGCAATGGCAAAGGGCTCGGAAACATTTGTCCTTGATATGGGGCAGCCAGTCAAAATTTATGACCTGGCCTGCGACCTTATAAAGCTCTACGGTCTTGTTCCCGAAAAGGACATCAAAATTAAAATTACCGGTCTGCGTCCCGGAGAAAAACTTTTTGAAGAGATAAAATTGAGTGAAGAAGAGGTTTCCGAAACTCCCAACGAAAAGATTTTTGTGCTAAAGCAGGGCGGCGAGAACACCAAGGATATACTTGAGGAGCTCGACTCTATATCCGGAAACATAGACAAGCTGGCGCATATAGACCTTTACACCACCGTCAAGGCTTTTGTTCCCAGCTTTAAGCATGACAGTACATTTGTATAAAACAAACATTTTGGCGGCAGTAAAAAATATATCTGCCGCTTTACTTCTAAAGGCAAGGGGGATGTAAACCTGTGATAGATGATGAATTCTTTGGCGAAGAATTAGATGACGGCATAGAAGATGACGATGATCTTGATTTTGATAAAATAGTCAATGTGCTCAATACCGCTCCCTCAAATTCGCAAATATCCGATTCCGCCCGGCAGGAAGACGGCGATGATTATGATGAGTATGAAGGTTCGTCTGACAGCTTCGGCGACTTTTACGACAACTATGGCCTTGAGGACAGCTACGACTTTGATATGTTCGGCGAACCTGAGGACAAAAGCTCCTTTGACGGGGAAAACGATGATTTACCGATTTCCGTTCCTGTCAAAAAAAAGTTCAAAGTGACATACAATGAAGATATAGAAGATACGCCTGTTCCCGAAAAGAAAAAAAAGAAAAAAAGTAAAAAAGGCAAAGCCGTATTAATAGTTCTTGGAGTGATCGCCTTTTTGCTCGTCGCGGTTGTTTTGACTGCGTCTATAATAATTTCCGATATTTTCAGCCAGATTAACTATGTGCCGCTTGAGCACAACTGGGAGGATGTCGTTGCCGACGCCGCGCCCGATATTCCCCTTTACGAAAATGAGCGGTACTGCAACGTGCTGCTTATCGGTGCCGACGGCAGTCTTGATGACCATGTGCGTTCTGACACCATGATGCTTGTTTCCATAGATACAAAAACGCACAAAATCCGCCTTGTTTCTTTCCTGCGCGACAGCTTTGTAGAAATACCCGGACACGGCAAAAACCGTCTTAACGCCTCGTTTGCCTATGGCGGACCGCAGCTCCTTATTCAGACCCTTGAGGCAAACTACCGCGTAAAAATCGACCAGTACATGTGCGTGGGTTTCGGAAATCTTGAAGCCATTGTCGACTGCATGGGCGGCGTAACCATGGAAATAACCGATGCGGAGGCAAAATATATAAACCGCTACGCCCTTCGCGGCACAAAAACCCTTGTCGGGGGCGTTCAGCACCTCAACGGCTGTGAGGCGCTGAACTACGCTCAGATACGAAAGCTGGACAGCGACTTCGGACGTACCAACCGCCAGCGCAAGCTTATCCAGGAGATCGTGCACCAGAGCGTTGCCCAAGGCCCCTTCAAACTGATTAAAATTGTCAAACAGGCCTCGGGTTACCTGACCACAAATATGACGAAAAAACAGCTCACCCATGTCGGCCTGCTGCTTACATTCTCTTCCGGCAAATCCTTTGATGAACTGCATGTTCCGCTTGACGACGCCTACACCTCGGCAACCGTGGACGGCATGTCGGTGCTCAAACCCGATATCAGAAAAAACTGCGAGGCTCTGCACAGCTTTTTGTTCGGGGAGAATTATCAGCAGTAAATTCTTTTTTTGCTTGTAAATTGTTTTGGGATACTGTATAATAAAGGTACAAAATATAAGGTGGTGAAAAGTATGACTTCAGGTATAATTCAAATTCTTATAGCTGCTGTTATTGTTGTTATTCTTTTTAAAATTGCTAAAAATATTGCAAAAACCCTTTTTATTGCGCTGATAGTTGTCGCGGCGGTAATCTTTTTAAAGGGCGTTGTCGACTGGGCTATGATAGAATCAATGGGTATGAGCTTCTTCGAATGGATCGGCTCTCTTATGTGATTTTTTCTGCCAGTAAACAAGCGTAAAATAATTTGCCGTTAAATTGATATTTGCACTTGAAATTTTATGTTCCTTGGTGCTATACTGATTAGGGCTAACGAAAAAGTTGAGCGTCCCGCAAGGACGCTCATTTTATTTTGGAGGATAAACTCATGGCAAAGATTGGATTTGACAATGAAAAATACCTGAAAATGCAATCGGAACATATAAGAGAGCGCATTAACCGCTTCGGCGGCAAGCTGTATCTTGAATTCGGCGGCAAGCTGTTTGATGACTTTCACGCTTCGCGCGTGCTTCCCGGCTTTCAGCCCGACAGCAAAATACGCATGCTTCACACAATGAAGGACGAAGCCGAAATAGTAATTGTAATAAGCGCCGATGCAATCGAAAAAAACAAGCGCCGCGGAGATCTGGGAATCACCTACGACGCAGATGTTTTCAGACTAATCGACGTTTTCCGTGCACGCGGATTTTATGTCGGCAGCGTTGTTATAACCCATTACCGCTCACAGCCCACCGCGGATACATTTATGCGCAGACTTTCAGCCATGGGAATAAGATATTACAAGCACTATATTATTGAGGATTATCCCGCCAATGTTCCGCTTATCGTTTCGGACGAGGGCTTTGGCAAAAACGATTATATCGAAACCGAGCGCCGTCTTATCGTTGTTACCGCTCCCGGACCCGGCAGCGGCAAAATGGCCGTCTGCCTCTCTCAGCTCTACCACGAGCACAAGAGGGGAATTACCGCCGGCTACGCAAAGTACGAGACCTTCCCTATCTGGAACCTGCCGCTCAAGCATCCTGTCAACCTGGCCTATGAGGCTGCCACGGCCGACCTTAACGATCTTAATATGATAGACCCCTATCACCTCGCTGCCTACGGAGTAAACACCGTAAACTACAACCGCGATGTTGAGATTTTCCCTGTGCTCAACGCTATTTTTAAGGGAATAAGCGGCGAATCACCCTACAAAAGCCCCACCGATATGGGAGTTAACATGGCGGGCAACTGCATAACCGATGATAAAGTGTGCTGCGACGCATCGCGCCAGGAGATTATACGCAGATATTACAGCACCTGCTGCGCTCACCGCAACGGTCTTGCCGAGCAGTCGGAGGTTTCAAAGCTTGAGGTTATTATGAGCGAGCTTGATATCTCCCTTTCGGAGCGTCCGGTAGTGGCCGTCGCTCTTGAAAAGGAAAAGGAGACCGGCGCGCCTGCTATTGCCCTTTCGCTTGACGACGGCAGGATAATAACCGGCAAGACAAGCGATCTTCTCGGCGCTTCTTCGGCAATGCTTCTCAACGCCCTCAAGACGCTTGGAAAAATCGACGACGATATCATGCTTATCTCCCCCATCGTCATCGAGCCAATCCAAAAGCTCAAGGTGCAGCATATGGGCAACCACAACCCCCGTCTGCACACCGATGAGATACTCATTGCCCTCTCGATATGCGCAGCGACCAACCCCACCGCCAAAAAGGCGCTTGACCAGCTTTCAAAGCTGCGCGGCTGCGAGTGCCATTCCAGTGTTATCCTCTCAAAGGTGGACGAAAAAGTGTTCAGCAAGCTGGGCGTAAACATTACATACGAACCCAAATACGAGACTGACAAGCTTTTCCATAACTAATCTTATATGCCGCGGCCGTTTTTTGACCGCGGCATACTTCACCCTTGACTTTTCCCCTGATTTGTGATATAATTTTAAAGTTAAATACGCTGGTGTGGCTCAATGGCAGAGCAGCTCATTCGTAATGAGCAGGTTGCAGGTTCGATTCCCGTCACCAGCTCCAGTCGAGAGCCTCGACACGCAATTCGCGTACGGGGTTCTTTCTTTTTTATATTTTTTTGCTCGCGTTTTTCGTTTGTTGTACCCCGAAACTACGACGTTTCGGGACTTTTTTTGTCTTTTTAAGTAATAAAAATCTTTACTCTGTTTTACTAAATGATAAAATAGAAAAAATAATAATGCACAAAAAGAAAATTAGAAAAATTGTTTGCTTTAAAAAATTTTTCACAAAATCTGTAACCTTTTGCCGTTTGACTGCGTTCATATAAGTAAGAAGGAAAGGAGGTTCCTCAATGCAGAATAAAAATCTCCTCCGGCGTCTAAAGCACCGTGATGAGAGTGCTCTCGGAGAACTCATAAAACAATACAGCGCCTATGTTATGACCATTATCCGCAATGTAGGGAGGAACGTCCTGTCTGAAAGTGACGCAGAGGAGCTTACGTCCGATGTTTTTATCGCCTTATGGAATCATGCGGACAACCTTTCCGACGGCTCACTGAAAGCGTATCTTGGGGTCACAGCGCGCAATATGGCAATCAGCCGACTGCGGCAAGTTATAGCAGAGCATTCGGATCGATACCGTTATCTCTGCAGAAGGGATTTGATTATCGTAAAGTAAACGGCGGCGCAACTATCAGTGCCAAAACTTTTTCCACCTTAATCAGCTTTTGTAAGACAATCTGTGCATCTAATACGTTCTGAATCATTCCGGCATGAGAGCTGGAGACCATCCCAAGAATTGTGTAAACCTCCAAAGTGGTGTAAAATAGAAGCATCACTTTGGAGGTATTAAATATGAGCAGCAGAAGAAACAGGAGCCCGGAAGAGGAAAACCGCAGAGCGAAGATCAGAGAGCTGTTGCA
>JAFRVM010000096.1 GCA_017438505.1 Clostridia bacterium
ATAGCCATGGCAGACTCAATGCCCGGAATTGCTCTGGGGACTATGCACGGATCGTGTCTTCCGCCGATTGTAATGGTTGTATTTTTGTGAGTTTTCAGGTCTACGGTGCGCTGTTTCTGCGAAATTGAGGGCGTGGGCTTAATTGCGCAGCGCATAATAACCGGCATACCGGTTGTAATTCCGCCAAGGATTCCGCCATTGTTATTTTTTAATGTAATAACACTGTTATCCTTCATTGCAAACGGGTCGTTTGCGTCGCTTCCGCGCATCAAAGAAATAGCAAAACCTGCTCCGAATTCCACGCCTTTTACGGCAGGTACTCCGAAAACAATAGAGGAAAGAACATTTTCCACTCCGCCGAACATTGGAGAACCGAGACCCGCCGGAACACCAATTGCAGCGGTTTCAATTACCCCGCCTACCGAATCCTGATTCTGTTTTGCTTCCTCAATACATTCGCGCATTGTTTTTTCATTTGCCTGATTATTAAGTGCAAAGCGAGAGCCTGCAAGCCTTGTAAGCTGAATAGGTGTAATATTTATCGGATCAAAAGGTGTATCCTCAATATAACCTATTGAGCTTATGTGACTTCCGATTGTTATACCTCTTCGTGCCAGAATCTGTCTGCAAACGGCTCCGGCAAAGGTAAGCGGCGCCGTAAGTCTTCCGGAAAAATGACCTCCGCCGCGGATATCGTTAAACCCGCTGTAACGTACATATCCGGTATAATCGGCATGCCCCGGACGGGGAAGCCTTGAAAGCTTGTCGTAATCGACAGAACGGATATTGGTATTTTCAATTACGGCGCACAGCGGTGTGCCTGTTGTATATCCGTCCTTAATTCCCGAACAAATCTCGGGAAGATCAGATTCACGTCTGGGCGTCGATGTGGAATCATTGCCCGGAGCACGTCTTTCCATCTGAAATATAATATCGTCCGTGTCAATTGCCTCACCTGCCGGCAGGCCGTCAATAACAACACCTATGGCTATGCCGTGGCTTTCGCCGAATATTGTAACTTTTATCTGATTTCCGCAAGAAGAAGACATATCCCATCACCTCAAATCAATTGGAAAATACCGTAAGTGTATCTAAAGTAATATCAAAATGTTTATCGTAAAGTTCTCCCTCGGTCTGGTCACAGCGGGCGAGGCCAAACAAGGTCAGAGCACCGGCGTCAACTATTCTGTCGGAAGCGTAAAAATGCTTGCCCGAGGAATCGGTGTATTTATACTTGACATATTGGGTTGAGTTGCCCGCTGTATTTTCTTTTGTACCGAAACCGATTATTTCAACATCAAGATACGTGTTTTTTATATCGTTAATATATTCCTCAAGATTTTCGTCGTTTGATTTTTCATCCGATTTCTTGTCATAGACTACGCCCAGGCGAATTTGGGGCTTATTATCTCCGCTGTACTCAGCCGGAACAACGTATATACTCCCGTCGCCTTCTTTTGTTTCCACCTGCCAGCCTTCCGGGTATGAAAACTGTATGGCGTGATAGTAATCCTTGTAGACGGGATTTCCGTTGTCATCATATAAATTATACTTGATGCACGATGCCGTCAGCGAAATAATGACGGCAAAACAGAAAATCATTTTAATCCATTTCATATTCTAAACTCCAAATGTAAAATTTTGATTATAAAATCAATAAAAATTATTAAAATTTAAATTTCGTAAAAATTTAATACATTTTTTGAAAAAATATATATTGACAAAACCAAAGAATACTGCTATATATGTGTTGTAGGTTAATTTATTAATCACTTTTTTAGGAGGTACTATTCCATGGTATTAGACAAAGTAAAGGCAATTTTAGCAGAGCAGTTTGATGTAGATACTGATTCAATCAACGCTGAAACAAACATTGAAGAAGATCTCGGTGCCGATTCTCTTGACGTATTTGACGTTCTTATGTCCATTGAGGACGAATTCTCAATTGAAATTCCCGATGAAGATCTTGAATCGTTAAAGACCGTTGGTGTACTTGTTAACTACATTGAATCAAAAATCTAATTTACTATAAATTACCTTTCCCGCAGCTTTAATGCTGCGGGATTTTTATTTCCCGTAAAAACATAGCAGATATATTTTATTTTTGAGCATATCAGTGAAAACGCAAAGGAAACAGCTACCGTTACAATAAAGCTTACCGCCATCTCGGCAAACGGGTTTAACCCTCTGAGCAGCTCATAAAGCAATGTGCGGAAAAATTCGTGGCAGAGATATACCCCAAAAACAGCGTTAGAAAGGCTGATGATAATATGTTTATTGTTTTTTATAGCCGGCTTTTCACTTAAAACAGCCTTTAAACGCAGAAAAGCCGCTGCCGAGGACACAACAACATTGGGAGAAAAATACTCGTAAAAGGGCCGCAGAGCGTCCCCTCTCGCCTTTAAATAATAAAAGCTGAGCACCGCTGTTCCGAGCGAAGCGGCTATAAAAGCAGCCGCAAGATAACCTGGTTTTAATTTTATTTTCAGATTATCAAGATAGTATCCCAAAACAAAAAGTCCAATATATCCCGAGCGCACGTTAAGGTCAGCGTCGGGAGTAACCTTAAAAATACCGTTAATGCTAGAAAGCGTAGGCAAAACGCAGCTTGCCGCAAACCATATCAAAAGACAGTATCCGATAAAATTCATGCTGCAATTTTTTATAAGCAGACGCAGTATTGGAAGCAGAATATAAAATGCCACAAGGGCGTAAACATACCATAAATGCTCGTAAACAGGCGTCGCCCAGATATCGCTGAGAATATTTTTTAGTTTTTCACAGTCAAACGGAGCGGAAAATTTCTGTGTGCATATAAGCACGGCATAAATACACGCCCACACAAAAGCCGGCACTAAAACTCTCGGCATACGCTTTAAGTAGACCGTTTTGAGCGAAAGCGAGCTGTCGGTTTTAAGCAGAAGAGCACCGGTAATCATCATAAAAACAGGTACGGAAAAACGCGCAAAGCCTTCAAGCAGATTGGCGGTGTGCCATACTGCGCCGACAGGCTTTCCGTCCACATGATGCCCCACTACATGAATGACAATTACACCCAGCATACAAATAATGCGCATCGCGTCAAAATATTCAATTCTTTTACTTTCGGCGCTCTGCATATTATTCATTCATTTCTCCGCCTTTTGGTATAAGCATACAGTAGTTATCGTCCGAAGCGCAAATGTAATAATCGGAAAAATCGTATTTGCCGACACGGTTGTTCAAAATTATAATCAATCTGCTGTCCGTATCGGCGCCTAAAAACTCTTTTGCTCCGCCGTCTATGCAGTAAAGATCGCCCGAAATCTCAGCAACAAACACAGCGCTCTGACTCCACCGGCCGCTTACCGCGCCGTTTTCGTCATAGCATTCGATGTATGCGTTATAGCCCTTTACACTATCACAATTTTGAGATATAAAGGTCTGGAGAGGACTTTGTGAAGGGTGAAGAAATCGGTTAATGTTCCTTGCCCCCGTACGGCAGATAAAAACTGCGAAAAATAAAAGCAAAACCGTTTTGGCAATCGAGGAAAAGCGAGGATTTTTAACTAATGTTCCGAGCAATATTCCGGTAAGCACAACAATTCCCGCAGCACAGGGCAGAATATACCAGTAAAGCTTTGTTTTTGCAAGTGTAAAAATAATAAACGGAACACAAATCCACATCAGAAGAAATAAAAACTTGGGCTGCTTTAAAAACATAAGAACATCTTTTTTATACCTTATTGCCGCACATATTAGCACGGCAATAAGCCCCAAAAATATTAAGGGCATCTGCTCGGCAAGATATTTAAAATAAAATCCTACGCCGAAAACGTGGTTTTCCACTCCCCTGTCGGTGCGGGCAAGCAGATCGTATTTAACCATCTGCGTAAAAAACTTTGTTCCGTCATTTGCATAGCGAATTATCGCCCACAATAACACGGGAAATAAAAGTGCCGCGAAAAAATATAAAATCTGTTTTAAACATAGCCTGTCCCTTTTAAAATAAAGATAAAGCTGATAAAGAATAATTATCAAAAGCGCGCAGCCTGCGTGCCAGCTTTTGGTAAGAAAACAAAGAGCAAGACACAATCCGCCGCACCAAAAAAACTTTTTTGTAGTGCTAAGCATTACCGCCAGCGAAAAAAACAGCAGAAAAAGAGCGTCGGCGTCGCCGTTTCTCGCACAGTGGTAAATGTAAAAGGGTGAACAGGCGATTATTATTCCCAAAGTAAAAAGTGAATGCAGTTTTCCGTATCTTTTGTATACAAAAAAGCCTGTAAATACCGAAAAG
>JAFRVM010000097.1 GCA_017438505.1 Clostridia bacterium
CAAGGGCTCTGCCCTTGACCCGTTTGGTCGGTGCAAAATACGCACCTTATGAACAAACCAAATCGGACAGCACCTGATGCTGTCCGTTTTTCTCTGTAAGATAACAATGTAATATAGCGACAAAAAGTTCCGTGATGCCAAAGCATCAAACGCAGGCTCTGCCTGCTAGTTGACGGGTTCGGGGCCTTTGCTGACAACTATGTTGATATAGCTGCCGCTGTCGACCTTGCTGCCCTCTTTAAATCCGCCGCTGATGCCGATGATTTTGCCCATCTCGACTGTATCGCTGAACTCCTCGGTCTGAAGTCCGAGGTTAAGTCCGGCTGCAATCAGAATTTCATCTGCTTCGGAGACCGTTTTGCCGATAATTTTGGGGATTTTTACCTGCGAGGGGCCTTTGCTGACAACAACGCCGATAGGCGAGCCGCTTGCGCACTGTGAGCCTGCCTCGACATTCTGAGATATAATTCTGCCCTCGGCGATGGAGTCGCTAAAATCGTGGCCGGTTACTATAATATCAAACATACTGTAATCGGAAACGGCGCTGTCGTATGCTTTGCCGCTCAGATTCGGTACGTCGAACATCACCGAATCGTTTTCCGGCAGGGACTCTGTCTCCTGACTCGTGTTATCCGAAACCGTGCCGGAATCGACCGGCTTGGTGCCCGGCTTGACCATATCCTTAAAGAACATTGTAAAAACAGCGTATGCTACAAGCGAAAGTATAACAAACGATACCAGACAGGAAATCAGTCCGTATTTTAAATTGGTGCGTCTGTTTTCGGAAAGATTGAAACGATCGGTGATTTTATCCCAGAAGCCGCCCATCTTTTCTCCGACAGCCGACCCGGACGTCTCCTGTCCGGCAGGGACAAACTCCCCGCCGCGGCCGGAAAATCCGGAGGCCTTTTTGATTGTCGGCTCGTTCGCCGGGACATTCTGAGATTTTACCGTAAGCGAGCTTTTAAGGCGCTCGACCGTCTCTATGCGCTGATCGGGGACAACCTGCAGACCGCCGGCTATTGCCGAAACCGCATAAACAGGGATACTCTGAACAAGCTCCTTGGGAATTGTAAGACTGGGATTATTTTTGCGCGCAGTTGCGGGAGGGGGATTTTTGCCGGTGAGCATATAGAAAAATACCGCGCTCAGGCTGTAAACATCGGTCCAGCTTCCCTTTTTGCCGTCGACATAGTACTGCTCAATGGCCGAATATCCCTCGTAAAGCTGAGGGGTAAGCTCGGTTTCTGCAAGGTGAGCCTCAGGCAGACCGAAATCGGGCAGCTTTAATTTGCCGTCGGGGGTCAGAATAAGGCTGTCGGGGGAAATGCCGAAATGATAAAGCCCGATGGAATGTGCGGAGATCATTGATGAGACAAGGGGAATAAACACCTTGCTGGCAATATTGTAGGGCAGACAGCCCTTCTTTTCTATATAGCTGCGCAGCGGAATGCCGCTGGTATGCTCGCTGATAACGTAGGCGCTGTGATTGAACTCGAAAATGTCGTAGGTTTTGACAATGTTGTTTAAATCCCCGAGTCGGGCAGCCGAGCGGGAAATCTCCAGAAACGACTTTAAATACTCGCGGTAAACAGACTCCTTGCCGGGATTTATTAAAATCTCGCCGCTCTGCGGGTTGCGCTTGCAGAGGGTAAGCGGGAAAAACTCGCGGATCTCAACCGCGCACTTCTGCTGGATATCAAAGCCCATATAAACGACCGATTCACCGTTTGCGCGCAGTTTTTTACCTATTACATAGCGGTTAAGCATGGTAAGTCCGGTATTTAAAAAGGGAGGCTGCTCGCGTCTGTCGTTGGACCATCCGCAGAACGGACATACAACGGCGTCGCCTTTATCTTTCATGCAGCCCATACAAAGGGTCTGACGATTCATCATGGTTTTTTCTTCCTTTCGGAAACTATATAATAAAAAATGTCCCAAAATCTTCTGATTTATACATGTACAGGTATTATATCATACATTTTTGCGCAGTACAAGTCACAAAAAGCGGTATTATCTGTCGCATAACAAAAAGTTTACAAATAATCCGATTTTGCGGCCTCGCTCTTTAAAAGGGTTGCAATAATATACTCAATATTGTATAATAACTGTGTATATTGTTTACGGGCGGTGATTTACTTGTATGATTACATTATAGTCGGAGCGGGACTTTTCGGCGCGGTCTTCGCGCATGAGGCTCATACGGCGGGCAAAAAATGTCTTGTCGTGGAAAAACGCCCGCACATAGGCGGAAACGTGTATACCTCCGAAATTGAGGGCATACAGGTACACAGCTACGGCCCGCATATTTTTCATACCGATAACAAAGAGATTTGGGACTACGTCAACAGGTTCGCCGAATTCAACAGCTTTATCAACTGTCCCATCGCCATTTACCGCGACGAGCTTTATAATATG
>JAFRVM010000098.1 GCA_017438505.1 Clostridia bacterium
ACGGCTGGATGATGGATCAGTACACCACTCCCGGCTCTTATGTTGCATCCGCTTACGGACTTAACGGTCTTTCCTACGGTATCGCGGGCGGCGGTCAGAACCCCTGGGTTCTCTGCGACTACATTGAGAGAAATATCGGCGTTTCAGGCGCTAATACAGACGGCTGGCAGTACGGCTACGACGAGGTTGCCGAAGCTCCCTACCTCTGGAACGAGCAGTACGGAATGTTCCTTACCTATGAAAACGCACGCTCCCTGCAGGCTAAGCTTGATTATATCAATTCACAGAACCTCGGCGGCGTAATCATTTGGGAAATGTCCGGCGACAACACCGACACTTATCCCATGACAACCCAGATTCACAACAGCATCGCCGGTAAGCGCATTGTCGGCTACTTTACAAACTGGGCTGTTTACAACGATTATCATCAGAAGCAGGATCCTCTGGATCTGCCCTGGGATATCATGACCCACATCAACTACTCCTTCATGCAGATTGAAAACAACCGAATCGAAACAATGGACGCATGGGCTGACACAACAGGCGAGACCGATTACGGCGCTCCCCAGATGTTTGCCAAGGTTGCTCAGATGAAGCAGCTCTATCCCGACACCAAGGTTCTCCTTTCGGTAGGCGGATGGACCCGCGGCGATACCTTCTACAACATGGTATCAAACCCCTCCAACAGAGCTACATTTATTGCAAGTGTTGTTTCTTACCTCAAGCAGTATCCTCAGTTCGACGGTATCGACTTCGACTGGGAATATCCCGGTCTCAATGCCCGTGCGGCTGACCATGACGACTGCAACGACAGAGGATGCCCCGCAGGCAGCAGCGAGGACTACGTAAACTATGCGGCTCTTATCCGCGAGATGCGCCAGGCCTTTGATGCAGATGCTACTCTTACAGCAAGAGGCTCAACAGTTATTACTGCTTGTATCCCCGCAGCTCCCGCAAAACAGGACGTTCAGCCCTGCGTTGATATCGCGACATACTGCGATTTTATCAACGTAATGACATACGACTTCCACGGCGCGTTTGACCCGGTAGGACCTGTTTACGACGCAAACGGCAACGAGACCGGCGAATACTGGCCCATCGGCTACAACGCTCCTCTCAACGCTCATCCCGACACTCCCGACGAGTGGTGCACAGTTAACGCTGTAAACAACCTGCTCGCAAAGGGAATTCCTTCCACAAAGATCAACATCGGTACTCCCTTCTATTCAAGAGGCTGGGCGGGAATCGGAACCGACGCCGCCGGCAACCCCGTAGGCATCCAGGATCCCACTCCTCTGAGTACTCCCGACATTATTCCCGATCCTGATCCCGATCCCGACCCTGATCCTGATCCCATTGACGCGTACATCTTCAGAGTTGGCGAGACCAACGCTTACTGGGCAACATACGACTACGCTTTCACGGTAGATGTTCCCTGCCAGTATGTTGGCGGCGCAACTTACGTTCCCTTCCGTGTAATTGCTCAGGCAGCCGGTGCAAAGAGCGTAACTTATGACCAGAGCGCAGCCACCGTTACACTCGTAAACAACAGTGATATGACCTTTGTTCTTAACATAGGCTCCAGAAACTGCACTGTAATTTCCGGCGGACAGACATTTGAAAGCACAATAAATTCCGCTCCGGAATTTATCGACGGCGCAGTTTGCCTGCCTGTTCGTGATGTTGCAAACGTAACATTTGCAAGCGTTGAATACGTTTCTCAGGACGGCATAGGCTATGTAATTGTAAGCGCTTCTCCGCTTTCTGCCGATGACATGGCGACGGCTATCGCTTCCTACGAGGCTAAATTCTAAAATTCAGACTCTGTAACATAAGGAGCCGCAGTCGTAATGCCTGCGGCTCCAGGTCTATTTAAGTGAGAGGGAGACAGAAAATATGAAAAAGCCAAATAAGTGCAAAAAAGTAACGCTTATAGTTCTTATCACGGTGCTGTGTATAGCGGCTCTTGCCGCGGCGGGGTACGGCGCAAACCGCCTGTATATAGCTTCGGCAACACCGGAGGAATATATGGTTACCGGCGAAAATTATTTTGACTATCAGGGAAATAATTTGGAGTGCTCGGGGTACGCCTCGGCTTACGTTATACGGAGTTTAGGTATGGAGGCCGACGGTCACACGCTTTATGAGCAGTTTGAAAATAAAAACGACGACGGCACGTTAGCTCCCCTGTATCTGGCGAAAAATCTCAAAAAAATGGGCTATAAATGCAGGTTGCGGGTAGGAACTCTGACCGATTTAAAATATCATGTCAGCAGAGGCACCCCCGTAATCGCTTTTGTCAAAGTGACTCCGTTTCAGGACGCTCTGCACTATTTTGCAGTCGTCGGATATGATGAAAATTATATTTACGTTGCCGATTCGGTCAAAAACAGGGTCAACAGCGCCACCCAGACCCTTTATAACCGCAAAATCTCAACAGATGATTTTAAGGTTATGTGGAAAGACACCGGCCACCTGTTTGACAATATTTTCCTGACAATTAAAAAGTAAAAAAAGGGCTGTCTCACATTAAAAAGTGAGACAGCCCTTTGGCATATTTAAGATTTTTCGGTTATTTGCTGAGTTTTTCCAAATCTTGTTTGCGTATCTCGGCGCGTCTAACCTTGCCGCTGATGGTCTTGGGAAGCTCGTCAACAAACTCAACCACTCTCGGGTATTTATAGGGGGCGGTATGGGTCTTGACGTAGGTCTGGATCTCCTTTTTGAGTTCCTCCGAGCCCTGCTGACCTTTGACAAGCACGATGGTCGCCTTTACGATCTGTCCGCGCACCTCATCGGGAACGGGAGTTATAGCGCACTCAAGAACATAGGGCAGCTCCATGATAACGCTTTCGATCTCAAAGGGTCCTATGCGGTAGCCGGAGGACTTGATAACATCGTCAATACGGCCAACATACCACAGATAGCCGTCCTCGTCCATGGTCGCCTGGTCGCCTGTGTGATAATAGCCGTCGTGCCACGCCTCCTTTGTCCTTTCGTCATCGAGGTAATAGCCGATAAAAAGGCCG
Source organism: Clostridia bacterium (assembly GCA_017438505.1). Lineage (GTDB taxonomy): Bacteria > Bacillota > Clostridia > Oscillospirales > Acutalibacteraceae > RGIG2835. The sequence goes on from JAFRVM010000098.1 coordinate 3,030, forward strand.
CAGGGAACCTGATCCTTTGTTCTGATGCATATTTCTCCGGCGTCACCGGTCTTGCACTCGTTGCCGTCGGGGTCAAGAATTACAACATCATAAAGGGGACTGGGCTTGCCCATGGAGCCTATTTTCGGAGTTGAACCGACAAAGTTAGCTATGGTAAGGGTGGTTTCGGTCTGGCCGAAGCCCTCCATAATGGTAATTCCGGTGGCCTTTTTGAACTGGTTGAATACCTCGGGGTTTAGCGCCTCGCCGGCGGTTGTGGCGTACTGTATAGAGGAGAGGTCGTATTTTGATAAATCTTCCTTTATAAAGAAGCGGTACATTGTGGGGGGAGCGCAGAAGGTTGTTATATTGTACTTTTTGAACATGGGGAGGATATCCTCCGAATGGAAGCGGTCAAAGTCGTAGGTAAATGTTGCCGCTTCGCACAGCCACTGGCCGTAAAGCTTGCCCCACAGAGCTTTGCCCCAGCCGGTATCGGAAATGGTAAAGTGCAGGCCTTCGGGGTTGACGTTGTGCCAGTGCTTTGCGGTGGGGTAGTGACCCAACGCATACTTATAGGAGTGGGTGGCAATTCTGGGATAGCCTGTTGTGCCCGAAGTAAAGAGCATAAGCATGGGGTCGTTGCCGCACGGGGTGTTCTCGGTGCGGTAAAAATGGGTGCTGAAACGCTCCATCTCAAGGTTAAAGTCACGCCAGCCTTCACGCTTGCCGCCCACCATTATCTTGAGTAGACCGGGGAACTCTGCCGCGGCTTTTTCGGCCTCGTTTGCAACCTCGCCGTCGCCGGTACACACAATGGCTTTTACCTTTGCCGCCTTGTATCTGTAAGTAAAGTCGTGCTCAACGAGCTGATTTGTTGCGGGGATAGCCACCGCGCCGATTTTGTGCAGAGCCAGCATGCAGAACCAGAACTGATAGTGACGCTTGAGCACCAGCATTACGGTGTCGCCCTTTTTGATGCCAAGGGATTCAAAATAGTTGGCGGTCTTTGCAGAATACTTTTTCATATCGCTGAAGGTAAATCTGCGCTCTTTTTTCTCGTTGGATACCCACAGCATAGCAAGTTTGTCGGGATTTTTCTCGGCAATGGCGTCCACGCAGTCGAAGGCAAAATTGAATTTGTCCTCGTTTTTGAATCTGATACCGTTGAATACTCCCTCTCTGTCATAAAAGGATTCAACAAAGTTGTCGGCAACGGTTGTTTTTTCCGCCTCTTTTTCGTGAGCCTTTGCGATTATGTGCGGCGCATCGGGATATTCCTCGCTTACGCTGCCGTCATGCGGGTTGAGAACTACCGCGTGAAATTCGCAGCCGCCCTCGCTTACGGCTATCATGCCGTGGGGGATTATGCTGTTATAAAAAATGGAGTCGCCTTCGCCCAGGATGTCGATGTGGCTGCCTATCTGAACCTTAAGCGAGCCCTTTACTATTACGTCAAACTCCTGTCCGTTGTGGGAGCTGAGCTTCATCGGAACATTCTGCTCCTCGGGAATGTAGGGAAATTTAACGAGGAAAGGCTCTGCAAGCTTTTCTTTGAACTTGGGGGCGAGGTTGTTGTAAACAACGCCGTGCTTTTTGACGATTTTCAAGCCTTCGCCTCTTCTTGTGATAGCAAAGGAACTGAGGGTTGTGCTTGTACCCTCCAGCAGATCGACTACCTCGACGCCGCAGGCCTTTGCGCACTTGTAAATAAAGGTAAAGCTGAAATCGGTTTCGCCCTTTTCGAGCTCCTGATAATCCTCAAGCGTAACGCCGGTGAGTTTTGCAAGCTCCGTCTGCGAATAACCCATAGATTCACGCAGGTCGCGGATTCTTCCGGCGACCTCTTTTAAACTGTACTCCATTTTTTGTTTTCTCCTCTCGTTTTTAAGATGAAGAATTTGAATAAAACAAAAAACTCGTCTCAAAGATTTCTTTGAGACGAGTTATATAACCCGCGGTACCACTCAAATTACGGAAAAATACTTTTCCGTCACTTTCCGGGCTCAAACAAGCCCTTTGCCTTTACGCAGCATTACGGAAGGAGTCTACTCGCATACGCTTTCGGTCCTCCGACTCAGAAGTGATAGGTCATTTGGAAAGCTTGGCCGCTGCCCTTACACCACCTGGCAACTCGCTGACTGACTTTGCATTCCGACCGTCTTCATCACAGTCGTTATTGTGATATTCAAATTTTTACACATTTTAGCACACTGATATTAAAATGTCAATATCTTTTCAAAAATTTTTTCCGCTTATTTGAGCCCAAGTTTTTCCACCGACTCATCGCGCATTTTGTATTTGAGGATTTTGCCTGCGGCGTTCATCGGAAATTCCTTGACGAACAAGAAGTATCGGGGCACCTTGTGTCTTGCGATGGAGGCGTTGCC
>JAFRVM010000099.1 GCA_017438505.1 Clostridia bacterium
GAAAAGATAACGAATACTTCTATGCGACACATTCTTTCTACTCGTTTGATGATTTTAAAAAGCAATTAGCTGTTCACAGCAGAAAATACAATAATTTTCCTATGCGCCCTCTTCATTGGCAATCACCTCGCGAAGTCATCAATCACTTCTTAGAAACCGGTGAAGTTGATGCTATTTAAAAAATGTGTAATACATCATTGACAAACCTACAATTTTTCCCTCATAATTTTGTGGGATAAATGTGCGGAGATCCAAATTAAAAAGCCCTAAAAACGTATCGCCCTCATACGGCGTTATGCCGCGTTATAAAGTGTGCCTGTTAGGTTTTTCAGCCTAAAAAATTTCTTGCGTTAAAGGTGTCGCCTGTTTTTTCTTCTTTATCGGTTATGCCCTCAACATACTGTGTGACATAGGTTTCTCCTGTTAAAGGATCTATATAATAATGAATCAGCGCACCGGTGTAAGATCTGAACAGAACAACTATCTGCCCGTCGTCGTTTGTGGAAACGTCCCAGTAAATCGTATATTCGTCCGAAGATTCCATGTCTATTATATCGGAATCCTGAGTGTAACAGTAATTTTTGATTGCCTCAAGCGCCTGCGCCTCCGTGAGCGGGGCAATCTCGCCCGAGCTTACCGGGGCGGAGTCGTTTTCCCGTTTTGTGCCGCAGCCCGAAAATCCCGCGACAATTGCTATGATTACTACGGCTATAATTATTTTTTTCATTGTTATTTCTCCTTTTCTTAGATGTTTACCTCGCTGCCGCTTACAAGATAACCCTAATTTGCAAAAATTATTTCTGCGTCGCTGTTATCTAACATATAAAGGTTTGCGCTCTCCACCTTTTTGCCTGACTTGTCATAAGCGACAAAGTGGCTGACGGATATGATCTCATCAAAAAACTCACTGTCTTCCGGCGAATAAGCACCCCGGTCAAAAACGGAAGCCATGTCAAACTTAACGTCTATAGTAAGGCGGGTCGGTTTCATACTTGTTTTAAAATACTCGGTTTCGCCTTCAAAATAATACATACCGTATCCTGATGGCAGGTAGGCTTTCAGCTTGTATGTGTGAGGAGAAAAATCCAAAAACCAGTTTTTAGCGGTGATATCGTATGAGATATTGTAAATATTCTCATCTTCCGCCGACTGAGTGACGGTTACCGTCTTTACATCGTAGAGCACCGAGTGCCTTCTGCCCCAGTACAGCCACAATCCGCCGTAGGCCAGAGCAAGAACAAGTACGGCAATAACAGCGATTTTTATTATTTTTTTAGTATCCATAACATTTACTCCTTTCGCCGCTAATCGGTATAAATTATTTCATAATCAAAATCGCCGTAATCCCAACAAAAGCCCGCTTTCGGAACATTTGTTCCCGACTTGTTATAAGCGGTAAAAGCATAAGAAACAACAGCCGTTTCTGCGGCGTCTTTATCGTTTTCGCAGCTAACCCCCATCTCCCGCCAGAGCGCCACGGTATCAACACTGCACTTTACAGTGATATCAACCGGTTTGGAGCCTGTTGTAAAATAATCAGACTCACCTTTAAATCCTGCTTGATCGGCTACAAGTTTGTATGTGTGATGAAAAATATCATATTTCAGATTTTTAACGCTGATATCGTAGGTAATATCAAAAAGAGTTTCGTTATCAGCCGAACGGCTTATAGTTATTTTCTTTAAATCGTATGATAAGATATGATCATTCTGCCAAAACCTGTTGAATGCACCTCCAATCAAGGTGAAAATAACAGCCAGCACCGATATGATAACAATTGTTGTGGTAAGGGCTTTTTCTCTTTTTTTCATTTTCTCCGTCCAACCGGGAAAATCTTTTTTAATATCCGCACGGTCTTCTGCGGTCGATGGTAAATTGTTGCTCATTTGCTGTCGCTCCTTTCAGCGGTAAATACAATAATTATTTATCAAAATCCAATGTAATTATAACAAGCTGTATCAAAATATTCAATACTTTATAGAAAATTTTACAATTTCTTCGCTCCGTCCGCAGGGGTTATGTGATAGATTTCGGGGATAATATCAAACTTTTCTTTATAAGCGGCCGAGATACGGGCGGTAAAGACACTTACACACTCTTTTTTTACCAGATTGACCGTGCAGCCGCCGAATCCTCCACCTGTCATTCTTGCGCCGTACACGCCGTCGGTGTTCTGCGCAAAATCGGCGAGAAAGTCGAGTTCTTCGCACGATACCTCGTAATCGTCGCGCAGAGATGTGTGCGAAAGGTTCATCAGCTTGCCAAAATGTGCGATGTCGCCGCGTTCAAGCGCATTCGCGGCGTCTAGAGCGCGCCGGTTTTCATATACGGCGTGCCTTGCGCGCCGAAGCAATATATCGTCAGTGAGCATATGCTTTTTCTGTTCAAACTGTTCGGGGGTAAGGTCGCAGAGATTTTTTACCCCCAGCGCCGCTGCCGCCTGCTCGCACTGCTTGCGGCGGGTGTTGTACTGCGAAGAGGCAAGCGAATGCTTGACGGAGCTGTTGACAATAACAATTTTCGACCCTTTTACCGGAACACAGCGATAGAAAAGGGTATCCGAATTGAGCAAAACTGCGTTTTCGGCTCTGCCAATTGCCGAGGCGAACTGGTCCATTATGCCGCAGGCAACGCCTATAAAACGGTTCTCGGCAAACTGTCCGATAACTGCGGCAAGCTGCGGGGGTATACAGAGGGAGAAAAGCTCTTTTACCGCGGTTATTGTTACCACCTCAAGGGCGGCGGAGGAGGAAAGTCCCGAGCCACCCGGCAAATCCCCCTCAAAATAAAAGTCCGCGCCGCTCTCAACCGAAAATCCGAAGGCTAAAAGAGCCTTTATCACGCTCAGGGGATAGTCCGCCCAGCTTGCTGTTTTAGAGGGGCAAAGGGGATTGCCGCCGACAATCCCCTCA
>JAFRVM010000008.1 GCA_017438505.1 Clostridia bacterium
AGGTTGTGCTTATCGTCAACGAGTACAACGAGATAAGCGACATGGTAATGTACGCTTTGGGCTTAAAGGATTCCGAAGAAATCACTAAAATTATGCAGGCCGCCGCAAAGGGCGAAAGATATGAGACAAAGACCCTTAGCTACACCTACGATCAGCTTCTTGCAATGACCTATAAGCTTGTGCTTGCGTGTGATTATTATGAGTACAACTCAACCACCGGAACATGGGTAGATAAAAGCGAAAGCGAAAAATATATGCGCTCGCTTATTAATAACGGTGAGGATATAAAAATAGTCGGTATCGTAAGACCAAACGAGGATGCCGTCTCCACCGCCATGACGGGCGCGGTGGGTTATCATTCAAGCCTTACCAAATATGTAATCGACAGGACCAACAACAGCAAAATTGTTAAACAGCAGCTTGCAAACAAAAAGGTTGACGTATTTACCGGCGCAAAGTTCGGAAGCGGAAGCGGCTATACCAAAGATATCACAATAGACGATGTAAACGCTTATATTGCCTCTTTGGATGAGCAGACACAGGCGCAAATAGCTGCATATACGGTAAATATGACAGAAGAAGAAATTATTGAGATGTTCTCACAGCAGCTTGCGCCCAAAACTACAGACGCAACGTATGAGGATAATCTCAGTCTGCTGGGAGTATGCGATCTTGACAACCCCTCAAGGATTAATATTTATGCCTCGACTTTTGAGGATAAGGACGCTATTTCGGAATTGATAGAGAATTATAACAAGCAGAAAAAAGAGGAAGGCAGAGAGGATTTGTTAATCGAATACACAGACTTTGTCGCCCTGCTTATGTCCTCAATCAGCACTATTATCAACTTTATATCCTACGGTCTGATAGCTTTTGTATCCATAGCACTTGTGGTATCTTCAATTATGATTGGCATAATAACCTATATTTCAGTATTGGAAAGAACAAAGGAAATTGGAATACTGCGCTCCATCGGCGCTTCCAAAAAGGATATATCGAGAGTGTTTAATGCCGAAACGCTCATTGTAGGATTTATTTCAGGTGTGCTCGGAATAGGCATAACGCTTCTGCTTATTTTCCCGATTAATCTGATTCTCGAGCATCTGGCGGACGTGTCAAATATTGCTAAGCTTCCTACGGCAGGAGGAATTATACTTGTTATAATAAGTATGGTACTGACTCTTATCGCCGGACTTATTCCTTCAAGGGTTGCGGCAAAAAAAGATCCTGTGGAGGCACTGCGCACGGAGTAATACAAGCAAAACAAAAACAGAGGAGGAAAACTATGGACTTTTTATGGACTTTATCCGAAATACGAACACCGTTTTTAAACGAACTATTCTCCTGGATAACCAGGCTTGGCGAAGAAATAATTGCCGTTGTGCTTATTTGCACTATTTTCTGGTGTATCGACAAAGCGCTTGCCTATAAAATAGGAATTTCCTATTTTATTTCCGCGCTTTTGGTGCAGGGAATAAAAATTACAATGCGCATCGAACGTCCGTGGATTATTGATCCTGAGTTTAAAGCTGTTCCTTCCGCTTTGGGCGGCGCAACGGGCTATTCTTTCCCGAGCGGTCATACCCAGGGCGCTGCGGCAATTTACGGTACGATAGCGTGGAATGTGAAAAATATCTGGATAAGAACCGCCTGTATTGCCGCTTTTCTTGCGGTAGGCTTTTCACGTATGTATTTGGGTGTGCATACCCCGGCGGATGTCGCAGTGGGGTTTGCACTTGCCGCTGTTTGTACTGTTCTGGTTTGTATTTACTACAGGGGAGAAGAGATAAGCAGAAATCACAGCCTCGTTCTCAGTCTTGTAGTTCTGTGCGGCTCGATTATTTTGCTCGGCTATTCATTTTATCTGTATAAATCGGGCGTTATCGAGCGCGAGTATGTTTCCGACTGCTGCAAGGCGGCCGGAGCGGGAATAGGATGTGCCTGCGGTTTTTATACCGAGGCCAATTACATAAACTTCTCGGTTAAGTGTAAAAATATATGGATGCACATTTTAAAGGTTGTTCTTGGTCTGGCCGGAGTTGTAATTCTCCGCTCGGGAATAAAAGCTGTATTCGGAACTTCGCTCGCGGTCGACACATTAAGATACGTCATCATTATCTTCTGGGTGCTCGCCATATGGCCTTTGGTTATAAAGAAGTTTTTCAGCGTCAGTCCTGAGCAGACTGAAATAGTGACAGAATAAGTTAAATTGCCGCCGAAAATGTTTTTCGGCGGTTTTTTTTTGATATTTTTTTAAAAATATTTAATAAAAGGTTGACAATTTATTGCATATCATTTAAAATGGTTTACAAATCGTAATACTATGAGGGGGAAAATATATGCCTATAATTATTAATCTTGATGTAATGATGGCAAAACGCAAAATTGGAACTTCGGAGCTTTCCGCTAAGATCGGTCTAAGCCTTTCAAATCTTTCTATTTTGAAGAATAACAAGGCTAAGGCAATCCGTTTCTCGACGCTTGATGCTATATGCAAGGCTCTTGATTGTCAGCCCGGTGATATCATCGAATATGCGGAGGTCAATCCTTTCAAGAAGGACAAGAACGAGGATTGATCGGTATATGGAACAATCTTTTGACGCCCTTGAAAAGGAATGTCTTGCCTGTCATAAGTGCGCCCTTTGCAGTACCAGAAAAAATGTTGTTTTCGGCGTCGGCAAAACCGATGCGGAAGTAATGTTTATCGGCGAGGGTCCGGGTGAGCAGGAGGATATCAAGGGTGAGCCCTTTGTCGGCAGAGCGGGTATGCTGCTCGATTTAATGCTGGATGCGGTGGACCTCGGACGGGACAAAAATATTTATATTGCAAATATAGTCAAGTGCCGTCCTCCTCATAACCGCGATCCGCTGCCGGAAGAGCAGGATTGCTGTATCGACTGGCTGCTGCGGCAGATTGAGCTTATCAAACCCCAAATAATAGTGTGCCTGGGCAGAATAAGCGCGATGCGCTTTGTTGACCCGGATATAAAAATAACCCGTCAACACGGCGAGTTTATCGAAAAAGACGGCATTCTTATGATGGCCACACTGCACCCCGCGGCACTTTTGCGCAACCCTGCACAAAAACCGGACGCTTTTGCGGACTTTTTAAAACTGCGGGAGCAGATAAACCGAGTGTGTGAGCACACATACTAAATAATTGAAGCGGCAGAAGGGATTCTGCCGCTTTTTGTGCTTAAATTTCACTCGACAAAATATTGCAAAAATCTTTATTACCGGGGATAAATATGTTATAATCTATAATATCTTTTAGATGTATTATTGATTTTTATAAAATTTATTATCGGAGTGATAGGTTTGGTCTTTGCAAGTCTTTTCTTCCTGTGTGTATTTTTCCCTGTATTTATGATTCTTTATTATATTTTCCCTTCCATAAAGTGGCGCAATGCGATATTACTGATTTTTTCGCTTATTTTTTATTCGTGGGGCGAGCCCAAATATATCTTTTTGATGGTTTTTACCGTTATACTTAATTATTTTTTGGGGCTGGCCATACAAAGCTCCAAAAGCAAAAAATCACGCAAAGGTTTTTTAATACTCGCTCTGGCTGTTTCGCTCGGCTCGCTCGGATTTTTCAAGTATTCCGGCTTTGTTGCTCAGACGGTGACCTCTGTATCCGGCGCATTGGGAGGACTTTTTGAAAAGATACCGTTCCTTCGCGGCACGGGTGAGGCTTTGTCGGCATTCAACCTCGGAAATTATATTCCAAAGGTTGCGCTGCCGATAGGTATTTCTTTTTACACCTTCCAGATTATTTCGTATATCATCGACGTTTACCGCGGAAATGTCAAGGCGCAGAAATCGCCCTTTAAGCTTTTGCTTTACATTTCAAGCTTCCATCAGCTTATTGCAGGTCCTATTGTAAGGTATGACCATATCGCCGAGGAGATCGATACCCGTAAGGCAACGCCGGTCGACATTTGGACAGGCATTGAGCGTTTTGCCGTGGGACTTGCGAAAAAAGTGGTTGTAGCCAACCTGTGCGGCTCGGTCGCAAGCTCAATTCTCGGAGGAGATATCTCCGATACAAGTGTGGTTGGCGCATGGTTCGGAATACTTATGTTCTCCATTCAGATTTATTTTGATTTTTCGGCTTACTCCGATATGGCAATAGGTATGGGGCGTATGTGCGGATTCCACTACCATGAGAACTTCAATTATCCCTATGTTTCCCGCACGGTTTCCGAGTTCTGGAGAAGATGGCACATTTCACTCGGCTCGTTTTTCAGAGATTATGTATACATTCCGATGGGCGGAAACCGCCGACATCAGCTTTTAAACCTGTTTGTTGTCTGGATGCTTACCGGTCTGTGGCACGGTGCAAGCTGGAATTTTGTGGTATGGGGACTTTATTACTTTGTATTTTTAGTACTGGAAAAGTTCATTTACGGCAAGGTGCTGCAAAAGATTCCGGTAATCAACAACATTTATACCCTTGCGGTGGTTGTTATCGGGTGGGTATTTTTCTACTACACCGATTTTTCAAAGGCCATCGAAATGCTCAAGTCCATGTTTGGGCTTAACGGCAACGGGGTATTTGATGCATTTACCAAAGCGCACATACTTAATAACATATTCCTGTTTGCTTTAGGTGTTGTCTGCTGTCTGCCGGTTGTGCCGGCGATAAAGAAGCTGCTGCCTAAAAGGGAGCTCCCGCAGGAGGAGTACTACGAAGACTTTTACGAGCACAGTGTTGAGGATTATATCAAAATCGACCAGAGCAATTCCCGCTCAAAACTCGGACTGATTTTATCCGGAGTTACGGTTTTTGTACTTATGGCTATAAGTATCATAATGCTTGTAGGTGATTCTTATAACCCGTTCCTTTACTTCAGATTTTAAAAGGGCAGGGATAGTAATATGAAAAGATACAGAATATTAATAAACGGATTCTTAGGTTTTCTTGCCTTGCTGGGTGTACTTTTTTATGCAATTCCGGGGCGTCCGACCATATCGGAAAAGGAAAACCGCGCTCTTGCGGCAAAACCGAAAATATCGTTTGAGAATTTCTGGAGCGGAAAGCTGACCTCCGACTACACGACATATTTTTCCGACAATTTTCCTTTCAGAGATCAGCTTATTTCCGCAGCCAATACTTTAAAAACCTATACAGGCACAAGCGGCAAGGACGATATCCAGATTGTTTACACCGACAGTTCTGATGACGAGGCAGTCAGCGAGGATTTTGATGATGATATTTATGCAGAAGATCCCGCACAGGAGGATAATAGGCAGCAGGATGAAAACAAGAAGGATATAAAAGAAGAAGAAATCATCCCGGATGTTGCTCTTGATGACGGTGTAACCAGAAACGGACTTATTGTTTCGGGCGATACTGCGCTTTCTATTCCGGGACAGACCAAAAAGACAATAAAAATATATGCGGGCATGATAAATGATTTTGCCGATATGTACCCGGATATAAATGTCTATTGCGGAGTCATTCCCATTTCTTCGGCCTTCTATCTGCCCAAGGATTTTCGCAGTGAGAAAAATGACCAGCGATTAATGATAAATAATATTTATGAAATGCTTGACAGCAATGTGGCTAAGCTTGATTTATATTCTAATCTTGAACGCCATGCCGACGAGTACATCTACCTGCGTACCGACCACCACTGGACGGGACTCGGCGCTTATTATGCTTATGAGGTATTTGCAAAGGCAATAAGACAGGATCCGACGCTGCTTTCCCGATACTCCCCCTACACATACGAAAACTGTCTGGGAACGCTCTATAACAAACTGGGCGGTAATAGAGCAATGAGGGAAAACCCGGATTATATTACTGTTTATCAGATTCCTTTCCAGTATGAGGCTCATTATTGGAGAGGAACAAGGAGCGACGATTATTACGTCAGGCCTTTGGTCGCTACAAACATCAGGTCGTGGAATAAATATCTGGCTTTTACTTACGGCGATCATGGAGTTATAGATATTACAACGCCGGTTAAAAACGGTCGAAAACTTATCATGTTCAAAGATTCCTTTGGAAACGCATTTGTACCGTTCCTTGTTTCTCACTTTGAAAAGATATATGTAATTGATCCCCGTTATCCTACTCCTTCTATAAAAGGCATTATAGAGGATGAGCATATTACAGATGTTTTGTATCTTACCAATATCGGAAATACAAACGTTGAATACCATGTTAAAGCGCTTAAAAGGATATCAAGTCATTAACAGTCTGTGTGCCGCCGGAGGAGAAACTGTGAAATACTGTAAAATTGAGCCTTCTCAGATTGACCATCTTTGGGAGCTGCAAAAGCTTTACAAGGCTGAAATAGGGGAGGAAGAACCGCAAAACAGCGACAAAATTGCTCTCACACAAGCCATTGAAGATAATAATATTTTCTTTTTCGGTGTATGGGAAGAAAACGCGCTTGTTGCCTGCTGCTCGGTTACGACGGGATTTTCGACATTTAACTTTAAAACAAGCGGAGTGTTTGAGGACTTTTACATTTGCCCCGAATACCGCCATAGGGGTATTGCACGCAAGCTTGCGGAGTTTGCCTACCGCGAGAGCGGTGTCGGTTCCCTTACCGTCGGATGTGCCGACTGCGATATCGGAATGTATGAAGCAATAGGGTTTTCGGTACGGCTCGGAAACCTGCTGGCATTTGAATGACATAAAAAAAGGTGGCTTATTTTTCAGCCACCTTTTTATGTATCATTTTAAAATAAAAGCCATACTATTTGTCTACACTGATTAACGAATAGCTGCCGATAATCGGCAGGGGGGTTGCTTTGCCTCGGCATACATTGATAATCCCGATAATAAATAACACTGCAGGAAAAATAACAAGCACAGCACCGTAGCCGAATGTACAAAGCGCAATAACAAGAATTGCCAGCAAAAGCAGGGTGTTAAGCAGCGATTGGTTGGCATGATACCGTCCGAAGCGCGAACCGGGACAGGTGATAAGCGGAATAAAAAAGATGAGGTAGGCAAATAAAGCGCTTATTCTGTTTTTTTCTATATCTTTCTCATCCATACCGCGGCCTGTCAAACTGTCAAAACGCTTATTATCGGAATTATTTAAGTCTTTTGCCACTGAGATGCGCCTCCCGATACCGGATCATAACTCACTTATAAAAGATTTAAGTCCGTCGATTATCAGATTAAGGGTTGCCTTGTATTTTCTGTAAGATCCGCCGTAAGGGTCGGGGATGCCGTATGAAGGAACATATATTTTACCGGTGGGAACGCCCTTTTTAAGTATCTCTATTTTCTGCTGAAGGGTCATTACAAAAACAACGTCGGCGCGCGAGAGCAGATCGGGAGAGATTTCCCTTGCGGTATGTGCGGAAATATCAACTCCCTGGGTTTTGCAAACCTTTATGGCATATTTTGAAGGATGTTCGCCCATTAAAGGATACGTACCCGCACTTTCGCAGGTTATATCTTTAAGATTATAATCCTTTATCATTTTTTTCATTATGCCCTCTGCCATCGGGGAGCGGCAAATGTTGCCTGTACAAACAAATAAAATATGCATATCTGTTTCCTCAAAAAAATTATCAACCGAATGTCGCCATAGTGTTCCAAGCCATATGCAGAAGAATCGGAGCCCAGAAGGAACCGGTCCACTCATACGCAAAGGACAGCGCAAAAGCTACGGGAAGATAAGCCAGCATATTGATAAGCTGAATATAGTCACCGCCGAAAACAGCGCCCATAACGTGAACAAAAGCAAAGAGCAGAGCTGTAAAAATGTGAGCGAACGCAGGAGATCTTCTGTAAAGAGGACGGAAAATGCCCCAGCGGAAAATTACTTCCTCACAAACAGGAGCTAAAACGGTCGTTACAATTGCCATGAAAACGGGAAGTACACTCATTATATTATCAATGCTGTTCTCATTTGAGTTTTCCTGTCTGGGAGATAAGAAGTATATAATACGTCCGGCAATATTTGCACCAATTAAAGCTGCGACGTATAAAAGAAACGTTTTGCCGATGTTGGGAAAGAATTTTTTATGGAATACAACAATCGACCGCCAGATGTATTTGCCAAAGCAGGCAATGACAAAAATAAACGTAATATAATACTGAACGACTATGCTGAGCAGTATATACCAGCTGATGTTGAGATTGGAAAAAAGAGCGATAGCCGTAGGAGAAAGGCTAATAACTATTGAAACTATGTTAGGAAACAAAAAATAGAAAAAAATTGTAAGAAGCCATGCCCATGTATACCATTTTTCAAACGGACCGTACCGTATATTTACCTGGTCCAAAACTTTTATTTCTTTTTTTGACATAATTATCATTCTCCTTTTATTTGTGATAGCAGAACCTGTTTTATAAGTAAATCAAGCTCATCCATGGTTTTAACGGTGCCGGCAAGACCACGCAGTGCCGCCGCGCCGCGCATACCCTTAATATACCATGTAATGTGCTTTCTTATCTCCCTCATTGCCGTATATTCGCCTTTATATTCGCAGGTCAAAGCAGCCTGACGGCGTAAAAGAAGCATTTTTTCTTCAATGGAAGGCGGCGGTAAAACCGCGCCGTGTCCGAGAAGGGCGCCTATCTCAGAAAAAATCCACGGATTACCGAGTGCTCCTCTGCCCACCATAACCATATCGCAGCCTGTGTATTCAAGCATACGTCCCGCTTTTTCGGCGGTTGTGATGTCACCGTTGCCTATGACCGGAATACTTACCGTCCGTTTTACCTGTTTGATAATATCCCAGTCGGCCTGACCCGAATACATCTGCTCACGAGTCCTGCCGTGGATTGCAATAGCGGCAGCGCCGTTTTTTTCGCAAATACCGGCCACTTCGACGGCTGTCACGGTGTTTTCATCCCAGCCCTTGCGGATCTTGACCGTTACCGGCACTTTTGATACTTCGCATACTGCACGGACGATCTCTCCGCACAGCGCGGGATCTTTCATAAGTGAGGAGCCTCCGCCACCCGCGGTTACCTTTGGGGCGGGACAGCCCATATTTATATCCAGAAAATCCGGCTCGTACTGCATTGCAATCTGCGCCGACTGCGCCATAACCTCCGGCTCGCACCCGAAAAGCTGTACAGACATGGGACGTTCGGCGGGGGAAACCTGCAAAAGAAGCTGAGACTTTTTATCCATCCGGGATATACCCTTGGCACTTGCGAGCTCACCGGTAACCATTGCCGCGCCAAATGAGCGGCAAATTTCTCTAAAGGCTCTGTCGGCGGCTCCCGCCATGGGGGCAAGAGAGGCAAAACCGTCTATTTTGTAACTGCCTATGTTCATAAATTGTTTTCGCTCTCAAACATTATTGAAAAACTTTGCTCCATTTGATATAATAAAGCATAGTATTTAAATTTATTTTAACACATATTTTTCTAATATGCAACAATCTTTTCTTAGGATGTGATATTTTGAAGCTGCTTGTTTTGGACGGCAACAGTATACTTAACCGCGCCTTTTACGGAATACGCCAGCTTACCACAAAACAGGGAGAATTTACCAACGGAATTTACGGCTTTTTAAAGATGTTTTCCCGCATTCGGGAGCAGACAAACCCCGACGCCGTGGCTGTCGCATTTGACCTTAAAGCGCCCACCTTCAGACACAAAATGTATTCGGAATATAAGGCAAACCGAAAGGGTATGCCGCCAGAGCTTGCAAGCCAGATGCCTGTTTTAAAGGAACTGCTTGCTGCTATGGGCTACACCATAGTTACCGCCGAAGGCTGGGAGGCAGATGATATTTTAGGTACTCTTGCCGAAGGCTGCAAGGCAAACGGCTGGGAGTGCGTACTTGCCACGGGCGACAGAGATTCACTGCAGCTTGTGGGTGACGGCGTGACCGTTTATATGCTTGCCACAAAAATGGGAAGACCGGAATCGACGGCCTACGATACCGAGGCTATAAAAAACGAATACGGAGTTACTCCCCGTCAGCTTATTGATATCAAGGCAATACAGGGAGATTCCTCCGATAACATTCCCGGCGTCGCGGGAATAGGGCAGAAGGGCGCCGCCGAGCTTGTGCAGAAATTCGGCTCGCTTAAAAAAATCTTTGAAAATATTGATTCTTCCGACCTCAAGCCCGCTCACAGAGCAAAGCTTCTGGCTAATAAAGATACTGCCTTTTTAAGCTACGATTTAGGCACGATAAGAACCGACGCGCCCATAGAAATAAATCCGGAAAGCTACATTCCCGCCGAGCCGGATACTGCAAAGGTTACCGCCCTTATGACAAGGCTTGAGTTTTTCTCCATTTTAAAGGAGATGGATCTAAAACCGCTTGCCGCGCCTGCCGATACCGAAAAAACTCAGGCAAAAAT
>JAFRVM010000009.1 GCA_017438505.1 Clostridia bacterium
CTATCTTCTCGCTTCTTGTATCGCAGGTTGCGCGCAGACCGGCTGCCTGAAGCTTTTTAAGCACCTCGTCGGCAGCGTCTGTAAGACGCTCGGATATAGGAAGAACCCTTACCTGCTCGGGAGCAAGCCACATGGGGAATGCGCCTGCGTACTTTTCGATAAGCAGAGCAAGCGTGCGCTCGTAGCAGCCCAGCGATGTACGGTGGATGATGTAGGGATTTTTCTTGCTTCCGTCCCTGTCTACATACTCCATACCGAACTTTTCGGCAAGCATCTGGTCTATCTGGATCGTGACAAGGGTATCCTCCTTGCCGTATACGTTTTTGATCTGAATATCCAGCTTGGGGCCGTAGAAAGCGGCTTCGCCTATGCCGATGGAATAGGGAATCTCAAGGTGGTCGAGAATCTTCTTCATAACGCCCTGAGCCTCGTCCCACTGCTCCTCGGTGCCTATGTATTTTTCCCTGTTTTCGGGATCCCACTGGGAGAAGCGGAAGGTAAGATCCTCATAAAGACCGAGCGTCTTCATCATAAATGTTACAAGGTCGAGACAGCCCTTAAATTCGTCCTCAAGCTGTTCGGGAGTGCACATAAGGTGACCCTCGGAAATTGTAAACTGACGCACGCGGATAAGTCCGTGCATCTCGCCCGAGGCCTCGTTTCTAAAGAGTGTGGACGTCTCGTTGTAACGCAGGGGCAGGTCGCGGTAGCTGCGGCTGCGGTTTAGATATGCCTGATACTGGAAGGGACAGGTCATGGGTCGCAGAGCGTAAACCTCCTTGTCCTTTTCCTCATCGCCTAAAACGAACATGCCGTCCTTGTAGTGATCCCAGTGACCGGAAATCTTGTAAAGGTCGCTCTTGGCCATAAAGGGAGTTTTTGTAAGCAGCCAGCCGCGCTTTTGCTCCTCGTCCTCAACAAAACGCTGTAAAAGCTGAACAATTCGAGCACCCTTGGGCAGCAGAATGGGAAGTCCCTGACCGATAACGTCGCTTGTGGTAAAGATTTCAAGCTCACGACCCAGCTTGTTGTGGTCGCGCTTTTTAGCCTCTTCGACTGCGGCGAGATACTCGTCAAGCTCCGACTGCTTGGGGAAGGCAGTGCCGTAAACACGCTGCAAAACGGCGTTACCTGCGTCGGCGCGCCAGTAAGCGCCTGTGCACTGAGTCAGTTTGACCGCCTTGACCATGCCTGTGCTCATAAGGTGAGGACCGGCGCACAGGTCGACAAATTCGCCCTGAGAATAGAAGGAGAGCTTGTCTCCCTTTTCGGAGTGCTCGGCGATAAGCTCAAGCTTGTAGGGCTGATTTCTTTCGGTCATCAGCTTGTTTGCGTCGGCAAGGTCGAGCTCATAGCGCTCTATGGGCAGGTTTTCCTTGATTATTTTTTTGATTTCGCCTTCGATTTTTTCAAGCTGGTCGGGAGTAAATGTATTTCCGCCCAGGTCGAAGTCGTAGAAAAATCCGTTGTCGGTAGCAGGACCTACGCCCAGCTTTGTATCGGGATAAAGGCGCAGTATAGCCTGAGCCATGATATGAGAAACCGTATGCCAGTAGGTCTTTTTTCCCTCGGGATGCTCAAAGGCGAGTATTTCAACCTCGCAGTCGGCATTTACGGGAGTGCGCAGATCGCACACCTGACCGTCAATTTTGCAGACGCACGCCGATTTATACAGTCCCATGCCTATGGACTTTGCTATTTCGGCAACGCTTGTGCCGGCCTCGAACTCTTTTACAGTTCCGCCTTTAAGTGTTACGTTAACCATAAAAATATCTCCTTATCCTAAAAAATAAAGCCTCATCCCAGTGTTTATGGGATGAGGCACAGTTTACTTATGCTCCACGGTTCCACCCGTATTGCGAAAAACCTAACAGCTTTTCGCCGCTTTAGTCGCCGGTAACGACGGCGGTACGTCTGCCTTGTACCCTTTAGTGCGGGCATTTTCGGCAGAGCTTAAAGGGCGGTACGCGTATTTTCGCTTTGATCGCGAGAAACTTTCAGCCGGCGGTTTCTCTCTCTTTGGCGCAAAGCGGTGGGCGCTTCCCTTTTTTAAAACGCTTTTTTCTTTATTTGCATATAATATACTACTCAAAGCGGGGAATGTCAAGCATAAAGTTGCCCTTTATTTTTTAAAACCTTTATCAAACGAGGGGTTGAAGGCATAGTAGTTTCTGCTGTCAAGGCGGTCGGTGGCAAGGCGCAGAGCTTCGCCGAAGCGCTGATAGTGATTGATTTCGCGCTGACGCAGGAATTTGATGGGGTCGCGCACATCGGGGTCGTCGGTAAAGCGCAGAATGTTGTCGTAGGTCACTCTTGCCTTCTGTTCGGCGGCAAGATCCTCGGTAAGGTCGGCTATAACGTCGCCCTTTACAGCCATGGAGGCTGCGCTCCAGGGGAAGCCCGAAGCGGCGGTGGGGTAGACGCCCGCCGTGTGATCTACAAAATACTGATCAAATCCGGCTGTGCGAATCTGCTCCTCGGTAAGATTTCTTGTAAGCTGATAGACGATAGTGCCTATCATCTCAAGATGCCCGAGTTCCTCGGTACCTGCCTGAGACCCTCAATCGGTCAGTTTGAAACAGCTTTGCGGTTATTTTCGTATATTCAATCAAGGTTTTTGTAGTCCTCGTCCGATACAGCCTCGCACCATTCGGTGGAAGCGTCCTCTCCGGGGACTTCGAGAGCGAGGTGAGAGAACCAGCAGTCGGCAGCGGCGCCGTGCCAGTGCTTGACATTTGCGGGAATGTTGATGACCCTTCCCGGCGTCATTTCAACCGGCTTACTGCCCCATTCCTGATAATATCCTCTGCCGCCGACGCATACAAGCATCTGTCCGCCGCCGCTTTTTGCGTGGTGAATGTGCCAGTTGTTGCGGCAGCCCGGCTCAAAGGTTACATTGAAAATAGGCACCTGTCCGGTCGACAGCGGAGCAAGATAGCTCTGCCCGACAAAGAATTGACCGTAGGGGTTTGGCTCGCCCACGGGGAAGAAAATTGTGTTTTGATATCTGTCCTTTTCGGTTGCTTCTTCAATAGGCTCGCTGTAAACCTCTTTTGCAAGATTAAACACAGCCCACGCCTTCGGCCAGCCTGCGTAAAACGCAACGTGAGTTATTGCAGCCGCCATTTCCTTTTGCGTAACGCCGTGAGCCTTTGCGTTTGTTATGTGATATTTTAAACTGCTGTCGGTAATTCCCTGCGCCATAAGGGCGACGACGGTAATAAGACTTCTCGTTTTGAGGTCTATATCAGCGTTGTTCCAGTTTTCACCGAACAGAACGTCGTCGTTAAAGTGCGCAAAGGCGGGAGCAAACTGCCCGAGGGCGTTTCTGCCCGCTGTCTGTACTATTTTTTCTTTCATAAAATCCCCTTATTTCAGTTTAAGTCCGTCCTTGAAGGCGTCGCCCACTCTGCCGCCTACCTTGTAGTAGCCGTGGGTGTAGGGGTCAAAGGCGATGGCTTCGAGTGAGTCGACATCAACCTTGCCGTCCTTTAGATTTGCTTCTTCGACCGAGGTGCGCAGCACCTTTCCTATTACGCCGAGACCTGTCGCGTCATTCTGATACTCCACAAATTCGCACTCAAGCGCAATAGGAAGTTCGTTAATTACAGGCGCGTCAACAAGAGCCGACTTTTCGTATGTCAGACCCGATTTTTTGAACTTATCGGGCTGCTTTTCGCCGTGAACACAGCCGAACCAGTCGGCCTCAACAACATGCTTTGCGTCGGCGATATGGACGACAAATCCGCCGCGTGCCTTAATGTTCTTAACGGTGGTATGGGTTTCGGTCAGGTTGAGAGCGACTATATCGCGCTCGAGCATTGTGCCCCACGCGGCGTTCATAACGTCAACGCTGCCGTCCTCGTTAAATGTTGAAATGAGAAGTACCGGCATGGGGAAAATCGCTTCTGTGGTTTTAATCTGTTTTTTCATGGTGATATCCTCCGTGTTATCTTTTTTATTTGCCGTCCGGAAAGCTTGTAAACGCGCCTCGTTCAAGCTCCGGAAGTCCGTATTTTTCCCTTGCGCTTTCAAACGCCCTAATCATAAACGCCATATTGCGGGCGAGATTGCGCATTGTCTGCAAACCCTCGAGATCCTTTTTTACGTCGTCGGCGGTAAAACCGTGCACCTGATTCCAGTAGGTAGAGGACGCAACGGGCATACTGCTGATAGTAAAATACTTGTTGAGTACGTCAAAGCTTGCAGTATTGCCGCCTCTGCGGCATGAAACTACCGCAGCGCCCACCTTGAAATGCTTGGAAAAAGGTGTGGAGTAAAACAGCCTGTCGAGAAAAGAGAGCAGAGTACCGCTGGGCGAGCCGTAATATACAGGGCTGCCTATCACAAGCCCGTCCGCCGCTTCAAACTTGGGAGCGATCTCATTGACGCAGTCGTCGAAAACGCACCTGCCGATCTCTGAGCACTTATTGCACGAGATGCATCCACGGATATTTTTGTTTCCGATGCTCACAAGCTCGGTTTCGATTCCTTCCTTTTCGAAGGTCTTTATCATTTCCTCAAGCGCCGTTGCCGTGCAGCCGTGAAGATTGGGGCTGCCGTTAATCAGTAACACTTTCATATCTGTTCTCCCTCCGTTTTCAGTGTGATTGTCACATCTTCGTTTGAAAGCAGCCCGGTCATTTCCTGCTGCGAAAGTTCAATATGTCCAAGCCGAGTATAGCTCCATGAATTTGAACCGTAAAAAATGACGATTCGGTTTCCCGAATACAGCACAATATCGCCGTAATCTGCCGTTATCTGCCTGTCGTCTCTCGGCAGATCCGCTCCGAGAGAGCCTACCTGCTCAAAGCCGCCGTACATGGACATCTGCACGGTCAGACCGCCGGCCGCGAGCTCTTTTAAAGCCTGCACGGATTGGTTATCCTGCCATGTTACAGGCACCTCTTTATCTCCGATATAAAGCTTAAGGACTTTTGTCATTTCCGTTACCTCTGATTTTGATGTTTCACTGTCTGTATAGTTTTTGTGCTGACCGCAGCCGCAGACCGCAAGTGCAAAGATCATGGCAAGAAACGCGCAGAGCGCTCTATTCAAGACTTTTTCCGAAATCATATGCGTCATTAAGTGAGTCTTCCTTTCCAAGAGCTTCGCCCATACCGGTCATCCCTCCGCAGAAAAGTCTTCCGGCAAACACGGCTTCCTCAAAGCAGTCTACCCAGCCCTCAAGCCCGCTTTCCGCCTTTTCGGAGGTGCTTTCCTCTTCCTCCGCCGCGACCGACAGCATATAGACATTTCTGAATTTGTAGTTTGTTGTATACAGAGGGTTAAGCCTGTCGAGCAGAGTTTTCATCTGACCGCTCATCTCGTAGTAATAAATCGGCGTAACGAAAACGAGGGTTTCGGCGTTTTTTACCTTTTCGGCAATCTCGACCGCATCGTCGCCCTGCACGCACTTCTGCGTTTTCTGACAGGCAAGACAGCCTATGCAGAATTTAATGTTTTTGCCCTTAAGACTTATCTGCTCGACCTCGTGACCTGCGTCTTTCGCTCCCTCGATAAGCCGTTCGGCCAGTATATCGGAATTGCTTTTTGCCCGCAGGCTGGTTTTGATAACTAAAACCCTGCTCATTTCAGATACTCCTTCATAAAGTGTTCTATTTTGTCAAACGGAATGACGTCCTTTTTATCGTAAAGGTCGGTGTGGACGGCTTCGGGGATGATATAAAGCTCTTTGTTGCCGCCCTTCAGCAGTTTAAAAGTATCCCTGCTTAGATAGCAGGAATGTGCTTTCTCGCCGTGAATCATCAGCACAGCGCTGTCAATCTCTCCTGCGTATTCGAACAGCCGCATATTCATAAGCGAGGTCTGCGTGTTGACAGTCCAGCCGTCGTTTGAGTTGAGTGAGCGGGGATGATAGCCGCGCTCGGTTTTGTAGTAATCATAGTAGTCCTTTACAAAGAAGGGCGCGTCTTCGGGCAACGGATCGACTACTCCTCCGGCACGCTTGTATTCGCCCGTTCTGTAATCCTCGGTGCGCTGCGCGCTGATAGCCTCTCTTGTGGCTTTGCGAGCCTCTTTGCTGTCGGACGAATCAAAATATCCGTTGGCTGCCACGCGGGACATATCATACATGGTCGAGGTCACCGTGGCTTTGATGCGGGTATCGATGCAGGCGGTCTGTAGCGCCATGCCGCCCCATCCGCAAATGCCGATGATACCGATTTTTTCGGCATCTGCGTTATCCTGCACGGAGAGAAAATCGACCGCGGCCTGGAAATCTTCGACATCAATATCGGGCGAATGCATCGCTCTCGGAAGACCTCCGGATTCCCCGGTAAAGGAGGGGTCAAAAGCTATTGCCAGAAATCCGCGCTCTGCCATCTCCTGTGCGTAAAGACCTGACGACTGCTCCTTGCAGTCGCCGAAAGGGCCGCAGACGGCTACCGCGGGCAGCCTGCCGCTTGCGTTCTTCGGGGTATATATATCCGCAGCAAGCTCAATGCCTAAATGATTGGAAAAAGTCACTTTCTTATGATCAACACTGTCGCTTTTCGGAAAGGTTTTATCCCATTCGGCCGCAAGCTTCAGTTCTTCTGTTTTCATGGTTTGTTCCTCCGTTTTATTTTTCGGTTTGATAAATAAGATAGTCCAGACAATCCAGCTTTTTCTGCTGGCTGTGAATGCTTTCAAGCAGCTCCCTGCGTTTTTTTCTGAGCAGATCGGCGAGCAGCTTTTTGTTTCCCGCGCCGTACAGTTTGACACACTCGGCAATCATATCTTCGTCGCAGCCGGCGTCTGCGAGATTTTGAAAAAAACACTGTGCTTTGTCCGCTGCGTTTGCCATTTTACGTCTCCTTTGTTCTTTCTTCTATTTTATTGTAGCTAAAGCTTTTAGAAATGTCAAATATCCATATTGCATAATTAGTTATTCTGTAATAAAATAACTATAGGCGCAAGGAGGCATATATATGGAGCTGAGAGTTTTACGGTATTTTTTAGAGGCGGCAAGAGAGGGAAACATCACCCGGGCCGCAGAACGGCTGCATGTTTCGCAGCCGACCGTGTCAAAGCAGATAAAAGAACTGGAAGAAGAACTCGGAACAAAACTCTTCATCCGTTCCAACTACAGCATCCGTCTTACCGACGCAGGGATGCTTCTGCGGGAACGGGCGGCGGATATAATAGAGCTTGTCGACAAAACCAAGAACGAATTTAGCTCGCTTGAAGAGATCAACAGCGGGGATATTTATGTCGGAGCGGCGGAGTCCGACTCGATCAGCCTTTTTGCCGACGCGCTGCATGATCTGCAGAAAAGCTATCCCAAAATACGCTGTAATATTATGAGCGGAAACATGGAGGACGTCTGTGAACGGCTCGACAAAGGGCTGCTCGATTTTGCCATTGTTATGAGTTATGTTGATTTGTCAAAATACAATTATTTGAAAGTACCTTCGCACGATGTCTGGGGAGTGC
Source organism: Clostridia bacterium (assembly GCA_017438505.1). Lineage (GTDB taxonomy): Bacteria > Bacillota > Clostridia > Oscillospirales > Acutalibacteraceae > RGIG2835. The sequence goes on from JAFRVM010000009.1 coordinate 7,438, forward strand.
TCATGAAAAAAGGCGATCCGCTGGCCGCAAAAACGAGCGTGACTGTCGGAGATATCCGTTTTCTGCCGCTTATCTGCTCGCGGCAGTGGCTGAATCAGGATTTTCCGCAGTGGTTCGGAAAGGATACCGAAAGCGCAGACATTGCGGCGACGTTCAATCTTAACTACAACGCCGCAGTTATGGTGCGCTCGGGAATCGGTTACGCGATAACCTACGACAAGCTGAGCGATGTAAGCGCGGACAGCGATCTGACCTTCCGTCCTCTGGAGGATGTGCCGGCATCCGAGATGTACGTTATCTGGCGCAAATATCAGACCTTTACTCCGGCGGCAAATCTGCTGATAGAGGAATTACAGCGGCGTTTTTTATAATGTATTCTTTATGCGCGGCCGTGCCTTTAGGCGCAGCCCGCCGTATCTTGACAAACACTGCAGAATCTGATACAAGAATTATATTAAAACATTTCAATCTTTCTTCAAGGTTTTGCGATATAATAACGAGTGAAAATAAAAAGCGGGAGATGCGGATATGAAGGTATTGCTTGCCGAGGACGAAAAAAGAATGAACAGGGCGCTGTGCGAGATCCTGCGTCAGGAGGGGTATGAGGTTATGTCGGTCGAAAACGGCGAGAACGCGCTGTATGAGGCCGAAAGCGGAGTATACGACCTTATTGTGCTTGACGTTATGATGCCCGGAATGAACGGATATTCGGTAGCCAAAAAGGCACGCTCTTCGGGCATTCGAACCCCCATACTTATGCTGACCGCCAAAAGCGAGATTGACGACAAGGTAGAGGGACTCGACAGCGGAGCGGACGATTATCTTACCAAGCCATTTATGACAAAGGAGCTGCTTGCCCGCCTTCGGGCTCTGGGCAGAAGGAACCTTCCGACAAACGACGGCAGTCTTTCCTTTGAGGATTTGACTCTGGACGTTAAAAACGCAACCTTAAAGTGCGAAAACGGACAGAGCGTGCGCCTCGGTGAAAAGGAGCTGCACATTCTGGAATATCTTATCGCCAATCAGGGGCAGGTGCTCACACGCGAGCAGATCGCGCTTAAAATCTGGGGCTATGAGAGCGATTCGGAATACAACAACGTAGAGGTGTACATGTCCTTTGCCCGCAAAAAGCTCGCCTTTGTGGGCTCAAAATGTGAGATCAAGGCTCTGCGAGGATTAGGCTACGAACTGAGGTGCCGTGATGTTTAATAAAACAAAAAGAAAAATAGTATTTACGGTTGTGCTCTCTCTGCTCGCTCTGATGGCGGTCACTTTGACAACAATTTATCTTTCAAACCGCATTGCTCTTCGAAAAAAAAATGAGGAAATGCTGCAAACCTATGCCGAGAGATATACCCTTGAAGAAAAGGAGTTTTATCCCGACGGCCAAATAAGGCCGGATGGCCTGCCCGATATCAAGCCCGACGGGCAAGACGCGCCGTGGAACCGCCGCGACGACCGCCGCGGCAAAAACGAACCAGCCTTCAGGCTATCCACCTTTTATTCGGTGACCTTTTCGGAAAACGGCGATGTGCTTGCCGTTGACAGCGGCAACAAGGAACTTATGGACGAACAGACGCTTATCCAAACCGCCTCCGATATTCTCGGCAAGCGCAGAAAAAGCGGCAAAACAGGCAGTATTACCTATCTTGTGGATAAGCGCGATACATACACCCTGGTGGCTATGATCGACGGAACCATTGACGACAGCAATCAGGCTTTGCTAATTAAGCAAATGCTCATTATCGGCTCGATTGCCATGGCGGCGCTGTTTGCGCTTTCCGTTTTTCTGGCAAACCGCATAGTAGAGCCGCTGGAGGAAAACGACAGACGACAGAAGAGATTTGTCTCCGACGCAGGTCACGAGCTTAAAACCCCCATTGCCGTCATATCGGCAAACAGCGAGCTTTTGCGGCGCGAGACCGGCGACAGCGAGTGGCTGGACAACATCGACTACGAAAACGAGAGAATGTCTGACCTTGTCGGGCAGCTTCTTGTTCTCTCCAAAGCCCAAAACGGAGACCTGCCCAAAGAGACGGTCGATTTTTCAAAGCTAACCGACGGCGAGGTACTCCCCTTTGAAAGTCTTGCATTTGAAAAAGGGAAACGCATTAATTCGGATATTATGCCGGAAATATATATCGACGGAAATCAAAATCAGCTCCGTCAGCTTGTCTCCATTCTGCTTGACAACGCCCTCTCGCACGGAACAGGAGAGCAGATAGATGTTTCGCTCGGTCGTGAACGGCACAATGCCGTGCTTACCGTTTCCAACCAAGCCGAGGAGATAAAGGCCGAGCAGCTATCACATCTGTTTGAACGCTTTTACCGCGCCGACGAGGCAAGAAACGAGTCGGGCAGTCACTACGGTCTGGGGCTTTCGATAGCCAAAGCTGTGACCGAAGCGCACGGCGGCGATATCCGCGCCGACTATAAGGACGGCAGGGCGATATTTACCGTATCGCTGCCCGCGAAAAAGACCGATAAAAATTAAAATAACTTCAATCTTTCTTCAATCCTCATGCGTTATGCTTGCTACATTAGCAGCAAACGTATGAGGATTTGTTGTGTAGAAAAACGAAGGAGATGTTCAATATGAAAAAAATAATTACTGTTTTACTTGCTGTTATGCTTATTGCCTCGCTTGCCTCCTGCGGCAGCTCCGATGCGACCGAATCGGAAAAACGGTCAGCACTTCTTATTCCGACCACGGCGGACCCGGAGGCAATCCTCCCGATATGCCGGGCGGTGGACCCGGCGGCTCGAGCAGCTCGGAGGTGGTTTACGCCGGAGCGACCGAGATAACCTCGGCGTCGGCACAGGACGGTAAATCTTACACATCCTCCGCAGCCGACCAAAGCGCGCTGATGATAAGCACATCGGACGATGTGACGGTAACCGGTTTCACACTTTCAAAGAGCGGAGATTCCGACGGCGGCGACAACTGCAACTTTTACGGGCAAAACGCCGCGCTGCTTGTTAAGGGCGGTACAACGACCACCATTTCCGGCGGCACATACACCTCAAACGGTCTGGGCTCACCGGCAATTTATTCGACAGCCGATATCACGGCATCAAACGCGACCCTTGTTTCCAATCTTTCCGAGGGCGTATGCATTGAAGGGCTCAATTCCATCACCCTCAATAATTGCAATCTGACCGCAAACAACACAAAATGCAACGGCAACGCCACCTTCCTTGACAGTATTATGATCTACCAGTCGATGTCGGGCGACGCCGCAAGCGGCACCTCCTCCTTCAATATGACCGGCGGCAGTCTTACAAGCAAAAGCGGGCATGTGTTCCATGTTACCAACACAAACGCAAAGGGCGATACGGTTTCCACCGAGGTCGGCACTGTTTCTGTCACTCTTGACAGCACAAGCACCTGGACGCTTACCGGCGACAGTTATGTTGCAAGCTTTACCGGCAGCGCTTCAAACGTAATTTCAAACGGCTACACTCTTTATGTAAACGGTACCGCGCTTGCAGGCACTAAATAAACCCCATATATTTTGCGGCGGAGCGAAAAGCTCCGCCTTTTTTATTTTGATTCAATCTGCTTTCAATCTTTGCAGGTAAAATAAAAACCAAAGAAGGGAAAAAGATTTAAAAAATAAAGTTAAACTTCAATTTTGCTTCAATCTTTTTAAATATAATTAAATCAGAAGATAAAACACATGGAGGTTTTAATATGGCAATCAACGTAATGCAGAGATATGAGATGAAATATCTGCTCAGTGACCGCCAGACCGATTTTCTGCGCGAAAGGCTGGAGGGAAATATGCAGGCCGACGGTTACGGAAAGACCTCGATAGCTTCGCTTTATTACGACACCGAGAACTACCGGCTGATAAGGGCGAGCGAGGAAAAACCGCCCTTTAAGGAAAAAATCCGCCTGCGCTCCTACGGGCTTGCGACCGACGCCTCGCCGGTCTTTCTCGAGCTCAAGCGCAAAGCCTTCGGCGTTGTTTATAAGCGCAGGATCGAGACGACCATTCCTCAGGTGGAACGGTTCTTCTCAGGAGAGGACGGATTGTTCGACGGGCAGATAAGCCGCGAGATAACCACCTTTAGGGACTACTACAAAACCCTTGCCCCCTCCTGCCTGATAATTTACGACCGCACGGCATACTTTGAGCCGGATGGGGATTTGCGGCTGACGATAGATGAAAACCCCAGATTTCGCACAGACCACCTTACGCTTACAAAATCAATGGACGGCATATCGCTTCTTCGCCCCGGGTGGACTGTTCTTGAGGTCAAGGTACAGGAGGCAATGCCCCTGTGGCTTGCCGAAACCCTCTCGCAGGGCGGCATAATGAAGGCGAGCTTTTCAAAATACGGCGAGGCTTTTCGCCGCCAGTTACTGGCCGTTCAAAACTATTAAATTATAAAGGAGATTTTAATTATGTATGAAAATGAATATTATGCCACAATAGATAGCACCGAACTTCCCTTTGAAAACCGAAATGTTTATGTGCCGGCGGTACAGACCGGGGCAAAAAAGACACCTAAGAAACGCATTGCTAAAACAATATGCTCGATAGCCTTATGCGGACTTTTGTTCGGCACGACCGCCGCGGGAGCCTTTGGCGGAACAAACGCGCTGATAAAAAAGTATACGGCCGATTCTTCGCAGACAGGTTACTCTCAGAACTTTAACGCTTCCTCAAACTTTTCCACGGTTTCCTATTCCTCGGGCTCTCCCGAGTCGGCAAGTCTGGACGTAAGCGACATCGCCGAGAGCATGATGCCCGCTATGGTATCCATCACAAATATCAGCGTGCAGGAGGTGCAGAGCTACTTCGGTATGTTCGGCATGGGACAATCGAGAACGCAGCAATCCCAGAGCACCGGTACGGGAATTATTATAGGTGAAAACGACAGCGAGCTGCTCATTGTCACAAACAACCACGTCATAGAAGACGCGACCACACTTTCGGTCTGCTTTGCGGACAACGAGGTATGCGAGGCAACCGTCACGGGCACAGACCCCGACAACGACCTCGCGGTTATTTCAGTAAAGCTCTCCGATATAAAGGACGAGACGGCAAAGGTCATTAAAAAGGCGAAAATCGGAGATTCCGACGCCCTTAAAGTAGGTCAGCAGGTGGTAGCCATAGGCAACGCCCTCGGTTACGGCCAGTCGGTAACAACAGGAATTATAAGCGCGCTCAACCGCCAGATAGATACCTCCGACGCCACTATGATACAGACCGACGCGGCCATCAACCCCGGCAATTCGGGCGGAGCGCTGCTAAATATGAACGGCGAGGTTATAGGCATCAACTCGGCAAAGTTCAGCTCAACAGAGGTCGAGGGTATGGGCTACGCCATCTCAATGACAACCGCAACCCCCGTTATCGAAGATCTTGTCAGCCGTACAACAAGGGAAAAGGTCCCGGATGAAAACGCCTCCTATCTCGGCATTGACGGACAGGATATAACATCGGATATCTCATCGGCTTACGGCATACCCCAGGGTATTTACGTTACATCTGTCGGCGCGGACAGCCCCGCGGGTCAGGCCGGAATAACAGCCAAGAGCATAATTACCCACTTTGACGGAATCCGCGTGACAAGCCTTTCAAATCTTGAAAACAGACTGCAATACTATGCTGCCGGCGAAACGGTTGAAATAACTGTTCAGGTGCTAAAGGGCAATCAGTATGCCGAAAAAACGGTCGCCGTCACTCTGGGCAGAGCTTCGGAGCAAAAAGGCACAGACAACGGCTTCGGATACAGCTCGTTCGGACGCCGATAAACCCAAATTATAATTATTGAGGAGATTTAAGTTATGTTTGATTCCATTTATTCATCGGTTGTAACACCGGCTCAGTTTTTTACAATGACCGCAGCAGCGCTTGCGGCAGGATTTGTATACTCATGGATTATGAGCTTTCGCATTCGCTCCACAAAAAGATTTTTCATCGTGACCTCGCTTATCCCCTTTGTTGTGGGTGCGGTAATAACCTTTGTAAACGGCAACATAGGCGCGGGCGTGGCGATAGGCGGAGCCTTCAGCCTTATACGCTTTCGCAGCGCGCAGGGCAGCGCCGACGAGATTGCCGCCATCCTCGGTTCCATGGGCGCGGGAATCGCCTTTGGCATGGGATATATCGCGTATGGCGTTATAATTTTACTCTGTCTTGCGGCTTTGTTCTTTATACTGAGCAGTATTTCCCTGTTTGAACACAAGGGCATGGCTCCCGACAGACTTTTAAAGATAACCATTCCCGAATCTTTAGAATTTAACGGCACATTTGACGCCATTTTTGACAGGTATCTCGAAAAACGCGAGAATATGGGAGTAAAGACCACCGGCATGGGAAGTATGTTCAGACTTTCATACAAAGTACGGCTGAAAAATCCCACTCAGGAAAAGGAATTTATTGATATGCTTCGCACAAGAAACGGAAATTTGGAGATAGCTTTGCTTCCGTTTGAGGAGACGCAGAGCCAGCTTTAAAAAGAGTAAGAAACATCAGTGGAAAGGGTGACTTAATATGAAAAAGCATTTATGGAGCGTTGTTTTTGCGGTCGCACTTACAGCCTTTACGGTTTATATAGCTCTTGACACCTTTGTGATAAGCGCGGTATACAACGACAGCGCAGGCATTGCAAACACCGAAATGTTTGCAATGCAGGAAAAGACCGAAAGCATAGGCGCCGACGCAGTACAAACCTCCGATTCATACTCGGACGAAAACATCAATATAACTCTTACCGAATACGAGCGGTACGGCACAAAAATCTATGTTGCCGACGTCACTTTAAGTTCTGCGCAGTATTTAAAAACCGCCTTTGCAGATAACACCTACGGAAAAAACATAACTGCAAAAACATCATCTATTGCCGGGGCAAACAGCGCGATTTTAGCCGTAAACGGCGACTACTACGGCGCGCGTGAAAGAGGGTACGTTATCCGCAACGGCGTGGTTTACAGAAGTACCGCCGCAGGCTGCGACATAATGTGCATTTACGCGGACGGCAGCATGGAAATTGTCAGCGATGGCGACTATACCGCGGAGCAGCTTGTGCAAAAAGGGGTATGGCAGGCGCTCTCATTCGGTCCCGGGCTCATTGAGAACGGCTCGGTAACGGTAGACCAAAACGACGAGGTGGGCAGAGCCAAGGCGAGCAACCCGCGAACCGCCATAGGTATAATCGACCAAAACCATTATGTGTTTGCGGTATCCGACGGCAGAACAAGCGAGAGCGAAGGTCTGAGCCTTTATGAGCTTGCGCAGTTTATGAAAAGCTTAGGCGTAAAAACAGCCTACAATCTCGACGGAGGCGGCTCATCGACAATGTATTTTAACGGCAGAGTGGTAAACAACCCCACAAGCGGCGGCAAAATCAAGGAGAGAGGTGTGAGTGATATTGTTTATATCGGAAGCTGAAATGAAGAGAAATATTCTGTATAATATAATCGCGGCGGTGTTCCTCGCGCTTTTCGGAGCGGTTTACGAGCATTTTTCCCACGAGGTGTACTCATACTATATGATTTACGCCTTTGCGATACCGCTTGTACTCGGCGCGCTTGTATATACCGTCATGCTGATTGGGAAAAAATATCCCGCAAAAGCCTTTGTAACGGTATGGAACGCGGCGATAGCCGCGCTGGGCATCGGGTGCGTATTTCGCGGTGTGCTGGAAATTTACGGCACCACCAATTCGCTTACAGTTGTATATCCTATTGTCGGCGGCGCGCTGCTGCTGGCAGGACTGCTTTTAAAACCCGCAAAAAAAATAATTTCAAGGTTTAAATCTTCATTCAATATTGGCGGGTATAATGTAGATAACAAAACAAAAGAAAGGCGGACAGATTACATGGAAAACAACGAAGTATTAGATAATATCCCTATCGAACAGGAAACCCAAACCAAAAAAACCTTTAAACCCACGGTCGGACTGCTTATAACGGTAGTAAGCATTATGCTTGTGGCCGCCATTGCGGTCACCGCTCTGGTCACATCGCTGACTTCATCAAAAGACGGCAGCTCGCCCGATATATCCGGCGGCGTCAAAGCCGCGGCGATTTCGGCGGATTACGACGAAAAAGACGCGACAGGCTTTGTCTTTTCCGATTCCGGCATAACGGCAAAGGACGGCGCGTACAGCGGATACGAAATCGAAGGCACATCGCTTAAAATAACGCAGAGCGGCACATACATTGTTTCGGGAAGCTGCTCAAACGGCACGATCACAATTAAAAAAGAGGTTGCCGGAGTTACTCTGGTGCTTAACGGTCTGGATCTTACCGCTTCGGCAACCGCTCCCATAACCTGCGGAAAGCAAAGCGAGGTCAGCATTGTCGCGGCGGCGGGCTCGGTAAACAATCTTGCCGACGATAAATTCAACAACGATGACATCTACACAGACACAAACCTTTACCCCGACATAGAAAACGCCGTAATAAAGTGCAAGGACGGCTCAAATGTTACCATCTGCGGCACAGGTACGATAAATATAACATCAAACGGCAAAAACGGCATTAAAGGCGGCGCAGACCGCTACGAGGAGGACGCAAATGGCAACGCGACCGACAAGCTTATTTCGCAGTCCGCGCTGAATATCGGAGAGGTTACTCTAAATGTCACAGCCAATACCGGCGACGGCATAAAATCCGATAAAGAGCTTGGCATCCTTTCGGGCAACATTACGGTTGTCGCGGCCGACGACGGCATAAAATCCGACTACACGCTTAATATCGGAGCGGAAAACACCGACGGCCCCACAATAAATGTTGAAAAATCAAAAGAGGGCATTGAAGCGGCAACACTCAACATCTACTCGGGCGATGTCAAGGTCAACGCCACCGATGACGGCATAAACGCAGCCAACTCCGACCTCGGAAGATACAGCTTTGCCTACAATCAGTACGGCGGAAATGTATACGTCAATGTTACAAACGGCGACGGCGTCGACTCCAACGGCACAATAAATCTGATGGGCGGAACGCTTGAGGTCGTCGCCCCCTCTCAGGGCGACGGCGACCCGCTTGATTCCGAGGGCGGCACAAACTTCAAGGGCACAACCGTTCTGGCGGTAGGACACCTCGGCATGGCACAGGGTTATTCGGCTGAGACCTCCTATGTAACATTCGGCAGCTCCTTTGGCGGCTTCGGAGGAATGGGCGGCAATCAGGCCGCGCTTGTCGGCACCGGCAGCACAATCGAAATCACCGACGCTGCGGGCAAAACCCTTTACAGCGCAAAGGCTGTGCGCGACGCAAGCTATATCCTCTTTGCAAGTTCCGATCTTACCTCCGGCTCGACCTACACTCTGAAATGCGACGGTAAAGAGGCAGCAACAGCGACAGCGGGAACACAGTCAACCTCCGGCATGGGCGGCGGCATGGGCGGAAGACAGGGCGGCTTCGGCGGTCAGGGTCAGACGCCCGATAACGGACAGGGAAATTTCGGCGGCGGCAACGGTCAGCAGCAGACCCCTCCCGACGGCTCGACTCCTCCCGAAATTCCCCAAGGCGGTCAGCAGCAGACTCCTCCCGATGGCTCAACCCCTCCCGAAATGCCCGGGGGCGGTCAGCACAGGGGACGCAGAGGCAACAGAACCCAGGGATAAAAGTTAAGTTTGAATGCATAAGTTATACCCGCAGGATTCACATCCGGATCCTGCGGGTATTTTTTTGCGGCGGTAAAGGAGCGGTGACCGCATAAGTTGAATGTATAGCGCATAGCTTTTTTCGGGTGATTGCCGTGAGGACAGAAATTTATTTAACAAAGAAACCGAAACGTAAAGCTCTGAGCAAAGAACTGGAAAACGAGATAAAAAAGGCGGTTTTTCTTGCGCTGAAAGAAAAAGGCATACTTACCCAAAAGCAGTGCGAGGAATGCCTGAAAAAACTGTATACTGTACCGTCAAAAGGAGGCTACCCGTTTTGAAAAAGCAAACGGAAATTATCCGCGTGGCGGCTTACTGCCGCGTATCCACCGACAAGCTCGATCAGGCAAATTCGCTCGAAAGCCAGCAGAGATATTTTAACGACTGTATCGGCCGCAATCCGCTGTGGGAGCTGTACGAGATATATGTGGACGAGGGAATAACAGGCACAAACACCTTAAAACGCGACAGCTTCAACCGTATGTTAAGCGATGGCAGAAAGGGGAAATTTGATATGATCATAACCAAAGAGGTCTCCAGATTTGCCCGAAATCTTC
>JAFRVM010000100.1 GCA_017438505.1 Clostridia bacterium
CAGTATCCGAGCGTCTCGTCGGCGTAGGCTTTTATGTATTCGCCGGGGTATTTTAAAAGAAGCTGAAACCACAATCCAAAAAACTGCCCTTTGTTTTGCTCAAGTGCCTGATGGTCAAGCCCGCCGTCGTATAGATCGGATTTTAACGGGTCAACGCAGTCGGGAACATATTTTTCTTTTATCTCTTCAACCGATATGAACTGCTCAAGCGTTTCAATTTGCTTGTCGGTAAGCTCTTTGCCGTCGTAAACAACGCGGCTTATCTGCTGCAGCGGTATGCCGACGCTCTCGGCAAAGCTGCCTTTTTGAACATCAAGAGCGCCGAACACTCCGATTTTTACTATCAAAAACAGTACTATTGCAACCGCAAAAGCCTCAGATATCTGCTTGCGGTATTTTTTATAGAAAACAAACAATACAGGCAGTAAAAGCACGACAACATAAGGGCCGTTGTTGCGCAAAAATACGGTGAGGATACAGGATACAATCAGCAAAGAAAACCATTTTTTATCTTCAAGGGCATTGCCGTTTGTCAGTGAAACTTCACATAAAACAACTGTTAAGAGAACTATCGCTCCCGCAAAAAGGGTATCCTTTTGAATGTTTATTGAAAATACGGCGTGCAGGGGATTGAGCGCAAACCAGCAGACCGTCAGAATAATGCCCCATTTGGGAAGTATTGCTTTTGACTTTACATAGTTTGCCGCGAAAGCAAAACATGCTGAAAGCGCGAGCATCTGGAACACAACATAAAGAGCGGGAGAGCCTCCGCCCAGTTTTAAAAACAGCTTAATAATCATCGTGTGTAATACCGGGTGGTGGTCAGAAAGAGGAATATTGCCCTGCGCCATTTCGATCTGGCGCACCGAATCGTAAGAAATTACTCCCGGGAAAGACGCTGTAAAATAGGGAATCCAAGCGGCAAAAATAAATGCCCAGTATGAGAAAAAGCACTTTAAATTTGCTTTGTTATCGTAAGGCTCGGAAGTGAATTTTTCACTCTTTATATAAATGATAACCGCTGCGTTATATATAGCCTTTGAAACAAACAGTAAAAAGAAAACCCATTTGACTCCAAATTGTATTTTGCCCTCGCAGTATCTACCGATAAAAAGAGCAAACGCAAGCATTAGTGCAAAAAAAGCAAACCGGTTGTCGATTTTTTCAAAAGCGTTAATCTTTTTTTCAAGCATATAAAGCGCGGGGAAAAGCAGTAACAGCAAAGTACTTTCAAAACCCGTGAGTCCGGCAAGATAACCTATGCCCAGCGCTGACAGCAGAGCACAAGCACAGTCGATTATTATTTTTTTTATATTTTTTCGCATAAAATCACTTCACATTTTTTAAACTGTATACCGCGGTAAGAGTTCTGTTTCCAAGCTTAACCTCGGCGCATTTTTCAGGATTGGAAACATCGGTAAATATTTCATCGCAAAACCTTGCAATATCATAATAGGTAGGATTTACGAAAATATAGTCGGCATCCTGCGGATTTTCGGTAACGGTAATGCGGTCACGGTACTTTGGTCCGAGATACATTGCGCTGTTCTCTACACCCGCAGCGGAATGCTTGTCGCTGTATGTTATTTTTATTTGACCGTCAGTGGTCAAGAGAAGCTGCTCAAGACATTCTCTTGCCGAGATATTCCAGTAATCGCCCTCAAAGCTTTTAGATGCAAAATTATAGTAAGCATAGCCGTGGGGCGCGCTTGTTACGGTAATTAAAAGGCTGAAAGCAACTGCCGCGGCCGTTACATACTTTGTTATATCTTTTTTCTTATTTAAAAATTGAATAACCGCATAAACGGCAAGCAGGCAAATTGCAGGATAGACAAAATAGAAATGTCGCCAGCCGTTGTAAACCCTTGAGCCGCCGATTATTGCAAACAAAAGAGGAACAAATGATGAAATAATAAATATTGTCAGAAGTTTTTCATGTTTATCGGTTTTCTTCTTTGCAAGCCGATAAATCAGCACTCCGATTCCCGCAGCCGCTCCGAGCGTTACAAACGGAGAAATCGTGCACAGCATCATAACCGGCAGATAATGCCATGGCAGGCCATCTGATGCAGGATAAAACTTATTAAGATAGTAAACCGTGCCGTTCCAGCGGGTAAAATCAGCCGAACTTGAAAGCGTGTATTTGAAATATTCAATTATGCCGTACCATGTTGCGGGAGTAATAATAATAAAAACTGCAGCAAATGCCGCCAGTGCGCTGATAACGGGCAAATATACCTCTTTATTATTCGCTTTTTTATCTCTGAAAATTGTATAAATATAATATGAAAGAATGAGAAAGGGCAAAAACAAACCGATAACTCTTGTGTTGCATGCAAACGCAGCGAAAACTCCTGTCAGTACGGCATAAAGGTACTTATGATTTTCTTTTAAAATAAAGCAAAGCGCAAAATATGCTGTAATTATGACAAATGAGCAAAAGATCATATCCTTGTCATTATAGAAAAAGTCGGCATAAATCCTTGGGCAAAGAGTGTAAAAGGCAGCGGTAATCAGCGCAAAAACACGCCGCCTAAAAATGAGTTTTGCCAAAAGATACAGAAAAATCAATCCTGCAAAGTTAATTGTAAATGTATAAAGGCTGTATAAAAAGTAATAATTATAAAGAGCAGGGGAGAAGGTCAGCTTAAAAACGCCGAGAGGGTAGAAGGCCGCCTTTCCGTGGTCGCGCTCCTTGTAATTCTGAATATCCGGAAGATTGCGAAAAGCGCTAATCTGCTGTGCTTTTTCCGGTAAAAAATCCTTTGCATAATCCTTTAGATTGGTCATCAGAATATTTTCCTCACTGCGAATATCGTAGTTTACGCCGTAGGAATTTATACTGCAAACTCCCGAAATATAAAACACAGCGAAAATAGCAATAATAATGTAACGTCTGTATTCTTTTATAAAACCGATCGCTTTACTTACATAATCCATATTAAAAGTACCTCAAAATCACTTTAATTAATAGTACAGTAAACACGGATATATTGTCAAGACTTTGTACGCGGTTTAACCTTTGAAAGAGGACTAGAATTAGCAGCCTTTTCCATCTGAGAGCTTGAAAGATGTGTGTATATCTCGGTTGTCGCAAGGCTCTCGTGACCGAGGATTTCCTTTAAAACTCTGATATCCACATCTCCGTACTGGTACATAAGGGTAGCCGCAGTGTGGCGCAGCTTATGAACAGAGTATCCGTCGCCGCCGCCGAGCCCGATTTTATTAAGGGCGTTATCCACAACGACCTGAACCATACGGCGGCTTATGCGGCGGTGGTCACGGCTGATAAAGAGAGCATTCTTATCAACAACACCCTGAGTAGGACGCACCTTTAAATAGGCGTCGATAGCCTGACGGCAGGCGTCGTTGAGATATACAATACGTTCTTTGTTGCCTTTTCCAAGCACTTTTATAGTATTATCATCTCGAATATCGCCGAGATTTAGGTTAACAAGCTCGGAAAGCCGCAGCCCGCAGTTCAAAAACAACGTCAATATACAGTAGTTGCGTTCCTTAAACATACCATCTGTTGCGGTCAGCATTTCAAGACACTGCTCCAAAGTAAGATATTTGGGCAGTGATTTTTTAGTTTTGGGACTTTCAAGCTGCGACATCGGATTGTTTTTGAGCTTGCCGGTCTTATCTGTCAGATATGTGAAAAACACCCGCAAAGAGGTGGATTTTCTTGCGCGGGCTCTGGCGGAATTTCCGCGTTCGGCGGTGACAAAGTTTAAAAATTCGTATGCATCGGCAAGAGTAACTGTTTCCAAAAGCTTAATATCAACATCGATAATGTCGATATTGTCAAAATCAATTTTATCGGAAAGTCCGCGTGATAATTTTAAATATCTGAAGAATGTGCGTAGATCCAGAAAGTATTCGTTAACTGTTGTCTGAGAGCGGCCTTTAACAGTTTCCATGTAGCCGAGGAATTCACGCAGAATCAGAGGAGATTGGCGCAAATATTCTGATTTCATAATTATCAGCTCCTAAAGATATATTATTTAATCCGCTCAGATTTTTTGAAACATACCTGACATCATCCGAAAAAAACTGAGCGGCTGGAAAAGCTCGGTTTTTTTTGAAAGTTAAAAAGGATATAAATTAATATATAATTGATTATATCATAATTGCTTAAAACATTCAAATTACCCCTAAAAGAACAAACTGGCCCCAAAAACTGCTTTTATCAATAAAACCCCTCACCCCAATTGCACAAAATATTAATTTTGCGCAATTGGATTAAATTTATTATACCACCCTCTTTTTGCTTTTTCAAGTGTTTTTCCGGCTCTTTTTTCATTAATTAGAATAAAAACCGTAAAAACGGGCAATTTAAAAATAAATAGAATTTAATAAGGATTTGATAAATATGAGTTTAATACCCTGCGAAGTTCGCTGCGAGCATCAGCGCAGCGGACTTTGTACACTCGACCGTACCGATGATATTCCTGAAAACGGTTACACGTCCAAAACCTGTCCTTTTTATAAGCGAAAATCAAAACGAATAAAAACTTTTTAAAAAATGATGTAATTGATTTGTTTTTATGTTATATTATTAGCAACGATTTTTTTTGGAGCTAATAATATGACAGAGATTAATTTGTTGTTTTTAAAATTAATATCCAACGCGCTGGGCACTTTAGATTTTAAGACTGAATGTCTTTCAGCCGAACAGTGGCTTATGCTCTATAATTTAAGCAACATTCATCATCTGTGCCCTACTCTGTACTACGGTGTTAAAAATATTGCCGCGTCGGATGAAAACAGTGCTGCCGTCAAAGCCAAATGGAAAAAGCAGGCGCAGGTTTTGTGCGTCCGTCAGACAATAGTTTACAGTAAACTAAGTGAGATTATGGCTCGTTTTGCCGAGAACGGTTTATCTATTGCTCTGCTTAAAGGTCCGATTCTTGCTCAGTACTACCCCGACCCTTATGCCAGGTTGTCCGGAGATATCGATCTTTTTACCCCCGTTAAAAGTCAGTATGAAAAAGCTGACGAGATAATAAGAAACTTTGAAAACTGCGTTTTGGACAAGGCTGAAGCAAATGTTTCATCATATACAATAGACGGTTACACAAATATTGAGCTGCATAAAAACCCCTTTGCCGAAGAAAAAGGCAGATTTTTTGAGCATTTTTCTAAAATGGGCTGTTTTTTGCCTGATTCATTTTGTAAAGCAAAAATACTTGATATGGAATTTCTAATCCCGAGTTCTCTTGATATGGCGATTTATCTTGTCTGCCATATGGCGCAGCATTTTGTTTTCAGCGGGTTCGGCATAAGGCATATTATTGATTTAATGCTGTTTTTGCGCAATAACAGGGATAAAATCGACCTTTCAGAATTTGAAAAAAGCCTTGAAGAATTAGAACTTCTGACCTTTTACCGTACCTGTCTTTTAATTGGCGTTAAGTATCTTCACTTTACAGATTTTAGTGTTGATTTTGACACAGAAAAGTATTCTCAGCATGCCGATGAGCTGCTTGAGGATGTGGTTTCGGCCGGTGTTTTCGGATATGTCGGTCATAACCGTATGCAGAGCGGTGCAGTAGTTGAAAAAGCTTTTACGGGAGAAAGCGGAAGCAAAGGCTCCATGCTTCGCAAGCTCTTTCCTACCTATGCCGCAATGGCAAAAAGATATCCCTACTGTAAAAAACATCCTGTTTTACTGCCGGTTGCATATATAAGCAGATTTCTGTTTTATAAAAAATCAAGCGGTGAAAACATCTCGCAAATGATGAAAACCGCCGCGCAAGTTTCCGAAATCAGCGCACAAAGACTCGAGCTTCTTAAAAAACTTGATATGTTGCCCTAAAAAGCATTGATTTATATTATTTTTTGGAATATAATAATACTTGGCCTAAATATTTAATATTGGAGGTAAAATGATGGAAAAAGTAACAAAAGAAACTATTATCGGTGATATTCTTGATTTTGACAGAGAAACCGCACCCTTTTTCCTTGAGATGGGTATGCACTGCCTTGGCTGTCCCGCTTCCCGCGGCGAATCCATTGAGCAGGCATGCGCTGTTCACGGAATAGAACCGGAAGTAATTATTGATAAGATCAACACATTTTTAGCTTCAAAAAAGTAAATAATCAAAGGTGGATGATGCGCTTGGGTAAGCGAAAGAATAATATTCTCAGGTTTTCACTATGCCATATTTCTTTTTTGATATTCTTTACCATCCCCTATGTGTTTATTAACACTTTTTTGCTTTCGTTTTCTAATGACAGCGAAATACATATAACTGTTATTTACAATATTGTCACCTTCATCTGCACTCCCATTGCCATGCATTTTGCAAGTATGGTTTCAAAACATATGCCAATTAAGCGTATCGCTCAGATCGGCGTTATGCTTTACTGCGCAGATTATGCCATTCTTGTTATTTTTAAAGAAAAAGTACTGGAGTTTTACCCCGTTATCGGTATTTTAATGGGTTGTGCCGCCGGTTTTTACTGGCTTTGCTACAACATTATGCTGGATATCCTGCTCGACGACGATAACCGCGATAAGGTAATAGGTCTGCTCACTGTAGCATACTGCATTATCACTCTTGCCGCTCCGCTTCTTTCCGGCTGGTTTATCTCCAATATGGAGGGCAGCAGCGGTTATATAGCAGTTTTTATATTCTCGTTTGTTGTGGCTATTATTACAATGTTCCTGCTGGGTTTTCTGCCTGACAGCCGCGGTCAAAAGGTCAAAAATCCTTTCAAAACCGCTTACAGAGGCGTTAGGGAAAACAAAAGCTGGAGAAGCGCGCTTATTGCCTCTTTGTTTATGGGTATTCGCGAGGGCGCTATTCAGTTCATTCTCGCTATAATGGTATTCAAGCTTGTAGACGATGAGTTTTTGGTAGGAGTAAATACCTTTGCCGCAGGTCTCGGCGCGGTCATCTCTTCCCTGCTCATTAGTTTTCTTGTAAAGCCGAAAAATCGCATAAAGTTTATGACTGTCGCTGTTTCAGCGCTTATGGTCTGTGCAGTGTTGTTTGTATATTTCTCGGTAAACAAGCTGTCGTTTATCTCCTTTGCAGAGATAATCATTATTTTCAGCGTAATTGACGGTTTTTTGCAAAAGTTTATTACAAATCCGGTTACGAGCATCGTTTACTATTCGCTGGATACCTTTGATAATCTTGCCGATTACAGAAACGAATACCTTACATGCCGCGAGGTATTTCTCGACGCAGGCAGAGCTATCGGCGCGGTGCTGTTTTTACTGCTCCCGGGAGGCATTGTTTATATGACCGCCGGAGTGCTTATTATGACAGCGGTACAGTATCTGACAATTCTTTATTGTAAAAGGACACTTTCGGTCAATGGAAAATAATATCAAATTAAAGCCGCGCCTTTTGTGCGCGGCTTCTATGGTTAAAAAGGGAAAAAGAATAGCCGATATCGGCACTGATCACGCCTATCTTCCCATCTGGCTTGCTCAAAATAACATAATAGAACACGCTATTGCTTCGGATATTCGAAAAGGCCCGTATCTTTCGGCTTTGGAAAATATAAAAAAATATGGCGTGGACAGTATCGTTGAGGCAAGACTTGGCGCGGGTCTTGAAACGGTATCGCAGGGTCAGGCCGACTGCATCGTTATATGCGGTATGGGCGGAGAATTGATGGTCGAAATTCTACGTGCCTGTCCGTTTGTCCGCGAGCTGGGTATGGAGCTTGTTTTGCAGCCCATGACACACGCCGAGATTCTTCGAAAATACCTATATGACTCCGGTTTTGAGATAACCCTTGAAAAAGCGGTATACGACAGCCGGCACTATTACACTGTCATATCTGCCGAATATACAGGCTTAAAAAAAGATATGGGCGACGCTTTTTACTATATGGGGCTTCTTGATACCTCCGACCCCATGGCAAAAAAATATCTCGGTACAAATTTGCGCCATATCAAAAACCGTGCAGGCGGTCTGCAATTGAGCGGAGATGCCGAAAACGCAAACAGGCTGCTTGCGGTCTGCAACGCAATATCACTTTCGATTGAAAGCGAGGAATAAAGCTATGACATACGTTAGATATATTTACAACTATATTGACAGATTTGCGCCCTTTGACACTCAGATGGATTTTGACAACTCAGGGCTAATTATCGGCAGCGACGATAAAAAGGTATTTAAGGCTATGCTTTGTCTGGATATTACAAAAGAGGTTGTAGAAGAGGCAAAACTTAATTCCGCTCAACTGATAATAAGCCATCACCCCTGCATTTTCAACCCGATAAAACGCCTTGAACCCGACAGCGTGCCCTATATGCTTGCCGCATACGGCATAACGGCTATATGCGCCCACACAAATTTGGATATGGCGCAGGGCGGAGTTAACGACGTGCTGTGCGAAAAAATCGGACTTACCAATGTCACCGGCCTTTTGCCTGTAAGCGAGAATGTATATGCGTGCAGAATCGGCGAGCTTGAAGACCCCCTTTCCCCTTCCGAATTTGCCCAGAGCGTTTCAAAAGCTCTGCATTATAAGGGTGTTACATATACAGAAGGCGACTGTATGATAAAAAAGGTTGCCGTATGCTCGGGTGCGGGCGACGATTTACTCTCACAGTGCTTTGATTCTGCGGACGCCTTTGTAACAGGCGAGGTACACCACCACATATTCCTTCAGGCTAAAGAGCTTGGAAAAACGCTTGTCTGTGCGGGTCACTACGCTACCGAAGCCCCCGCCATGGACGCTCTGCTTAAAATACTGGATAAAAACTTCCCTGACGTTGAGTTTGTCCGCGCAAAATCCGATACCAACCCGCAGAAATGCGTTTATTAACCTATAAGGAGAAAACCAGGCATGGCTCTTGACGGCGCCTTTTTAAGGCACTTGAAAACCGAAATTAATAACTCTTTGCTCGGCAGCCGCATAGATAAAATATATCAGCCGGGCAGAGATGAAATAGTCCTGCTGATGCGAGGCGGAAACTGCTCTGGCCGCAGACTGCTGCTCTCGGCAAAGGCAAATTCGCCAAGAATAAGCTTTATAACCAACCAGATTGAAAACCCCGCCACTCCCCCGATGCTGTGTATGCTTCTGCGCAAAAAGCTGACGGGAGCGCGTTTTTCCGATTGCTCACAGCCCGGGCTTGAACGTGCGCTTAGGCTTGATTTTGACTCGTATAATGAGCTGGGCGATGAAGTAAAACTTAGTTTTATTATCGAGATAATGGGAAAGTACTCCAATATTATACTGCTCGATCAAAACGATATTATTATCGACAGCATCCACAGAGTAGACGCGTCAATGTCGGGCGTTCGTCTTGTGCTTCCCGGTGTTAAGTATCAGCTTCCGCCCTCGCAGGATAAGCTGGATTTAACCTGTAATGATATTGATAAAATCATAGAAAATATTTATGCTCTTTCCTGCCGTCTGGATAAGGCCATTTTAAATACCGTTATAGGTATTTCGCCCATAGTCAGCCGCGAGCTTGCCGAAGAGGTTCTGCAAAACAACATTAACCCTTCGCACGAGCTTTCACAGATTCAGAAAAACAGACTGAGATCCCGCCTGGAAGCGTTAAAGGAAACCATTATCGGCACAAGCGGAAAACCTGTTTTAGTAAGCGATTTACAGAATAAACCTGTTGATTTTTCTTTTATTGACGTCAATCAGTACGGCTCCGGCGCGAAAAAAACTAATTTCGACAGTTTTTCTCAGCTTTTAGAGGCCTTTTACGATAAAAAGGACAGCACCGACCGTATTCACGCAAAGGCGCTTGACCTGCTCAAGGTTTTATCAAACTGCTCTGACAGGATAAGCAGAAGAATCGGCGCCCAGACCGCTGAGCTTGAACAGACAGCCGACCGCGATACCCTTAAAATATACGGCGATCTTTTAAGCACATATATGTATATGATTACTCCCGGCTCGCTTTTTGCAGATGTTGTCAACTATTACAGTCCCGAGGGCGAGACGGTGCGCATACCGCTTGACCCGCTGCTCTCCCCTTCCCGGAATGTTCAGAAGTATTACTCCAGATACCGCAAAGCGCAGACGGCAGAAAAAGTTCTTACCGAGCAGATTGAAAAGGGCAAGGAGGAACTTGAGTATATAGATTCTGTTTTTGACGCGCTTAGCCGAGTAAAAACCGAGAGCGAGCTTGCCGAAATCCGTCAGGAGCTTGTTTTGACCGGATACATCCACAGCATTAATCAAAATAAAAAACAGCCGGCAGCACTCCCGCCCATCTCCTTTACCTCCGATGAGGGTTTTGAGATTTTAGTCGGAAGAAACAACCGGCAAAACGACCGTCTTACCATGAAAACGGCTAAAAATTATGATTTGTGGTTCCATGCCCGCAATATTCCCGGCGCGCACGTTGTAATAATTACAAACGGCAAAACTCCCGGGCAGTCAACCGTAGAATACGCCGCCTCCCTTGCTGCAAGGCACTCAAAAGCGGG